>JAZUJG010000080.1:0-2957 GCA_045642645.1 Acutalibacteraceae bacterium
CCACAAGCACATTGAAGTTTGAGCTGAACGATTCTTCAAGCGGTGTGGTTTTATAAAGGCGCTTCATAAGCTTATCGGCATCGGTACCGCGTTTGAGGTCAATGGTGATTTTAAGACCGGATTTGTCGGTTTCATCACGAATATCGCTGACCTCTTTAAGCGAGCCGCCCTTGACCTTTTCGATTATTTTATCAATAATCGCTTCGCAGGTGGTTGTGGGGGGAATTTCGGTAATATCTATGCAGTTATTGGCTTTGTCGTAAGAGTACCTTGCCCTTACCTTTACCGAACCTCTGCCTGTATTGTAGTTTTCTTCGAGTGCGGCTCTGTTGTAAACAATAAGCCCGCCGCCGATGAAATCGGGCGCTTTGAGTGTTTCGAACACATCAAAATCGGGATTTTTGATAAGTCCGATTGTGGTTTCGCAAATCTCGCGCAGATTGAATGAGCAGATATTGCTTGCCATACCGACCGCAATACCGCTGTTCATATTGACGAGCACACTCGGGAACGATACGGGCAGAAGCGTGGGCTCCTTCATTGTAGCATCGTAGTTATCAACAAAATCAACGGTATCCTTATCTATATCACCGAAAAGCTCGGCGCAGATACCCTCGAGCTTTGCCTCGGTATAACGCGAGGCGGCATAAGCCATATTTTTGGAATAGGCTTTACCGAAGTTGCCCTTACTGTCAACATACGGGTGCAGAAGTGTTTCGTTACCTTTGGAAAGGCGCACCATTGTATCGTAAATGGCGGCGTCGCCGTGGGGGTTGAGCTGCATTGTTCTGCCCACGATATTTGCACTTTTTATTCTGCCGCCGGTGATAAGCCCCATTTTATACATAGTGTAAAGGAGCTTGCGGTGCGAGGGCTTGAAGCCGTCGATTTCGGGAATTGCACGCGAGATTATAACGCTCATTGCATAGGGCATAAAGTTTGTTTCGAGCGTATCGGTTATATTCTGTTCAACAACATCGCCTGCCCCTATAATATGGGCATTTACGCTTTCTTCCTTTTCGGGAGTGGGTGCTGAATTTTTCTTTTTAGCCATAATTTATGAAATATCGGCAAGCTCGAGATACATATACCCGTTCTCTGCGATATAATCCTTTCTACCCTGCAGATTGTCGCCGAGCCAGAGGTCGAATTTCTCGTCCATAAGCTCCTCGACATCGTCGGGGTTGATTTTTATAAGACGGCGCGTTTTGGGGTTCATGGTGGTGAGCCACATCATATCGGCATCGTTTTCGCCGAGTCCCTTTGAACGCTGAATGGTATATTTTGCGTTGCCGATTTCGGCAAGCGCATCGTTCTTTTCCTTTTCGGTATAGGCGAACCACGTTTCGCCCTTTGAGGTTATTTCGTAAAGCGGAGATTCCGCTATATACACCTTACCCTCTTTAATAAGTGTGGGCATAAGGCGGTAAATCATGGTAAGAATAAGCGTTCTGATATGGAAGCCGTCGACATCGGCATCGGTACAGATTATGATTTTAACCCACCTTAAATTATCCATACTGAAAAGCGAAAGCTCTTTGTTGGATTTTGAGGAAACCTCAACGCCGCAGCCGAGCACTTTTACAAGGTCGACAATGATTTCGCTCTTGAAGATTTTATCGAACTCAACTTTAAGGCAATTCAGTATTTTACCGCGCACCGGCATAACCGCCTGAAATGCCGAATCCCTCGCCTGCTTGCAGGCGCCGAGTGCCGAGTCGCCCTCCACTATGAAAATTTCGCGTTCGTTCTTGTCGCGGCTGCGGCAGTCAACGAATTTCTCAACGCGGCTAGTCATATCGTTTGAGGATGCGAGCGTCTTTTTAAGATTAAGGCGTGTGGTTTCCGCTTTGATGCGGCTGCGCATATTAACAAGCACCTGATCGCAGATTTTGTCGGCATCGAGCTTGTTTTCTATAAAATAAATTTCAAGCTGATGCTTTATAAACTCGGTCATAGCCTCCTGAATGAACTTGTTGTTTATAGCCTTTTTGGTCTGATTCTCGTAGGAGGTCTGTGTGGAGAAAGAGGATATTACAAGCACAAGGCAGTCTTCCACATCCTGAAAGCCTATTTTCTGGTCATTTTTAAGGTATTTGCTGTTTGCTTTAAGGTAGGCATCTATCTGTGCTACAAAGGCGCTTTTTGCCGCCTTTTCGGGCGCGCCGCCGTATTCAAGAAAGCTTGAGTTATGGTAATACTCTTTTAACTGCTTTTTGTTTGAAAAGCAGAGCGCCATATTGATTTTGAGCTTATAGTCGGGCATATCCTCGCGGTCCCTGCCCTTGCGCTCCGCCTGCCAGAACTGAACAGCGGTGAGAGAATCGCTGCCGACATACTCATTTACATAGTCAACAATACCGTTTTCGTAAACGAACTCAAAGGTTTCAAACTTTGTTTCGGTAAGCTGATTTCTTAATATGAATTTGAGTCCCGCGTTTACAACGGACTGCCGCATAAGAATATCCTTAAAATAATCAAGCGGGATATCGATATCGGTAAAGACCTTCAGGTCGGGGCGCCACTTTATGCGCGAGCCGGTATCGCGCTTTTCGTACGGCGTTTTTTTCATTTCGCCGTTTATTTTGCCGCGTTTGAAGTTAAGCTCATAGCAGAAGCCGCCGGTATGAATTTCCGCCTCCATATACTCGGAAGCATACTGTGTGGCGCAAAGTCCGAGACCGTTGGTACCGAGCGAATACTCATAGCTGCCGCCGTTATTGGTATCGTACTTGCCGCCTGCGTACAGGTCGCAGAAAACAAGCTCCCAGTTATAGCACTTTTCTTTATTATTGTAGTCAACGGGGATACCTCTGCCGTAGTCCTGCACCTCAACGGATTTGTCAAGGAAGCGGGTAACAACTATTTTGTTGCCGAAGCCCTCGCGCGCCTCGTCAATTGAGTTGGAAATAATCTCGAAAACGGAATGCTCGCAGCCCTCAATACCGTCGGAGCCG
>JAZUJG010000081.1:0-1620 GCA_045642645.1 Acutalibacteraceae bacterium
TTGATAGGGCAGGGCATAGGCAGATGGGGCAACTACGCCAATCAGGAGGCATTCGGCGGGTTCACAAACGGCAATTTCGGTATGATGAGCGAAAAGGTCGTGGCATATATTCAGCGCAAGCCCGCGGAATTCGGGCTTGAAAGTGTTGCGAATATTCCGCAGTACATAGAGGAAAACAACCTTTTCGTTCACCCCACATTTTTCTATGAATCGGTTTGGTGCATAGTCGGCTTTCTGCTTCTGTACCTCATTATGAAAAAGTTCCGCAAATTCAGCGGGCAGATATTCCTCTGCTACGGCATCTGGTACGGCACCGGCAGAGCCATTATCGAGGGTATGCGCACCGACAGCCTTTATATCGGCTCCACGGGCATCAGGGTTTCGCAGGCGCTTTCCGCGGTTATCGTGGTCGTCTGCGCGGTGGTGCTTGTTGCGGTGCTTATCAAGCTCAAAGGCAAGCCGAGGCACATTGAGGGCATAGATTATTACCCGAAGAATATGCCGAAATACTATAAAAAGAAAATCGCCGCCGAAAAGGCAGCACAGAACGAAAACGGGGGTAACTGATATGGCTGAAATAATCAGCGGCAAGGTCGTTTCGCAGGCAAAGCGTGATGAAATAAAAGCAAAGGTCGCCGCACTTAAAGCCGAGGGCAAAAATGTAGGTCTCGCGGTTATTATCGTGGGTGATAATTCCGCCTCGCGCGTGTATGTCAATAACAAGAAAAAGGCGTGTGCCGAGGTCGGTATAGAGTCGTTTGAATATGCTCTGCCCGAAAGCACTACCGAAAAAGAGCTTGTTGAGCTTATAGAAAAGCTCAATAACGATGACCGCGTGAGCGGCATCCTCTGCCAGCTTCCGCTGCCGGCGGGGCTTGATGAAAAGGCGGTAATAAATTCAATATCGCCCGCAAAGGATGTTGATGCTTTCCACCCCGTGAATGTGGGGCATATTATGATAGGCGACTATTCGTTTTTACCCTGCACGCCCGCAGGCATAATGGAAATGCTCAGGTATTACAATATTGAAATCAAAGGCAAAAACTGCGTTGTGATAGGCAGAAGCAATATAGTCGGCAAGCCCATGGCGATGCTTCTTCTGCAGGCTGACGGCACCGTTACCGTTTGCCATTCCCGAACAAAAAATCTTGCCGAAATCACACGCGAAGCCGATATACTCGTTGCGGCTGTCGGCAAGCCTAAGTTCGTTACCGCCGATATGGTCAAGGACGGCGCGGTTGTAATCGATGTGGGTATGGACAGGGATGAAAACGGCAAGCTCTGCGGCGATGTGGATTTTGAAGCGGTGGAAAAGAAAGCTTCATATATCACACCCGTGCCCGGCGGCGTAGGACCTATGACGATAACGATGCTGCTTGAAAATACCGTTACCGCAGCGGCGGAGAATTAAGAATTAAAATTTCCGATTTTGATAACGAAAAGAACGAACGGGAATTGCCCCGCGGTTTTGATAACGAAAAAATAGGACAAATCGTAGGGGCTGCATAGTATGCAGCCCGGGTCAATCGCGGAGTGGCACCTCGCGTGCCCGAGCGATTGACAGTTTGTAATCGCATCCCGGTTCTCCAATGCGTAAATTGAGAACTACCGGTACGGGCG
>JAZUJG010000082.1:0-3311 GCA_045642645.1 Acutalibacteraceae bacterium
ATGCAGTACATCAAATGCGATGTTTCCACCATTTGTATGGGTATGGCGGCATCTATGGGGGCATTCCTTTTCTCCGCAGGTGCAAAGGGTAAGCGCTACATTCTCCCCAATGCCGAGGTTATGATTCATCAGCCTCTCGGCGGTGCTCAGGGTCAGGCGACCGAAATCGAAATCACCGCAAGGCATATTTTGCAGACGAAAGAACGCCTTAATAAAATACTCGCCGCAAATACAGGCAAGAGCGTTGAAGAAATCTACGCCGATACCGACCGCGACAACTGGCTCACCGCAGAGCAGGCAGTTGAGTACGGTATTGCCGATAAGGTCATAGAAAAACGATAATTCCACGGAGGTAGCACATTGGCAAGGGATGATGACAGAGAGAAGAAGGTCCGCTGTTCGTTTTGCGGCAAAACGCAGGATCAGGTTGAAAAACTGATTTCCGGTCCCGGCGTTTACATCTGCAATGAATGTGTCGATCTTTGTATGGATATAGTGGAGGGCACACCGTCCGTAAAAAAGACCGTGCCGCAGAAGCCTGCATACAAATTACCCAAACCGCAGGAAATCAAAGAAACTCTCGATGAGTACGTAATAGGGCAGGAGACCGCAAAAAAAGTACTCAGCGTAGCCGTTTACAACCACTATAAAAGAATATATATGAAATCGCCCGATAATGTGGAAATCGGCAAAAGCAATGTGCTTCTGCTCGGTCCCACGGGCGTGGGCAAAACTCTGCTTGCATCCACGCTTGCAAGCATACTTGAAGTGCCGTTTGCCATAGCCGATGCCACCACACTTACCGAGGCGGGCTATGTAGGTGAGGATGTTGAAAATATCCTTCTCAGGCTTATTCAGGCTGCCGATTACGATATGGAACGCGCCGAACGCGGCATAATCTATATCGACGAAATCGACAAAATCGCCCGTAAGTCCGAAAACACTTCAATTACCCGCGATGTCAGCGGTGAGGGCGTTCAGCAGGCACTTCTTAAAATAATCGAGGGCACCGTTTCCAATGTTCCTCCGCAGGGCGGCAGAAAGCATCCCCAGCAGGAATTTATACAGATGGATACCTCTAAAATCCTCTTTATATGCGGCGGCGCGTTTGCAGGGCTTGAAAAGATAATCGAAGAAAGGCTCGGTAAAACAGTTCTCGGCTTCGGTGCCGAAATTCACTCCAAAAACGAGCTTAAATCAATGGATTTATTCTCAAAAGCCGTTCCGCAGGACCTTGTTAAATTCGGTCTCATTCCCGAGCTTGTTGGCAGAATTCCGGTTATCACATCGCTTGAAAATCTCGATGTTGAGGCGCTCGTAAATATCATAACCCAGCCGAAGAATGCGCTTCTCAAACAGTATAAGAGCCTTTTCAAAATGGATAAGGTAGAGCTTGACTTTACCGATGAAGCCGTAAGGCGCGTTGCCGAGCTTACTATCGAGAAGGAAACGGGCGCACGCGGACTTCGCGCGATTATGGAAAATACACTTCTGCCGATTATGTATACAGTTCCTTCCGACCCGACGGTTGAGGTCGTAAAGGTCACTGCCGATACAGTCGATGGCAAGTGCGAAGCGATAATAGTAAAAAAACCTAAAGGCACAAAAGCGGAAGAACCCGCGTGATTTAAACTTTATATTTCAATCAAGGCGTGACTCGTTTTATAACGCGTCACGCCGATTTGAAAGGTTACTTTTTTATGAACGATATCAAAAACACACAAATTGCAGCACTTCCCGTACTTGCTATGAGGGGAGTTGTGCTTTTTCCGGGTATGACCTTCGGCTTCGAGGTTGCCCGCAGTAAATCTCTGCTTTCCATACGCAATGCCCTCGGTAACGACAGCAAGCGCATCCTTTTGCTTATGCAGAAGGATATAAATGTCGATGATCCGAAATTTGAGGATTTATATACCGTAGGCTGCGTCTGCGAAATCAAGCAGGTGCTTAACATTCCCCATTCCAACAATGTTCATGTTGTGGTTGAGGGGCTTTACCGCGCCCGCTATACCGAAATAATCCGTGAAAAGCAGTCGCTTCGCGCATATACCGAGGAAGTGTTCGAGAAAATGCCCGAACACATTACCGATTATATGATTTCTCTTAAGCGCTGCGTAAGGAGCTATTTTGAAAAATACGCCGGCATTCAGCAGAATATCGACCACGCGCTTGTTACCCATGTTTACGGCGAGGAAAGGCTCAATGCCCTTACCGACCTTATAGCAGGCGAGTGCGATTTTCAGCCGGAGGATAAGCAGGCTCTGCTTGCGGAACTTGATGCGGTGCGCCGTGCGGAGCTTCTGTGCGGAATACTTGACCGCGAAACCGATTTGCTTGCACTTGAAATGAATATTCACGAAAAAGTGCAGGACAGGATGGATTCAAGCCAGCGCGAATACTATCTGCGCGAGCAGATAAAGGTCATTTCAGGCGAACTCGGTGAGGAGGAATCCCTGCTTGCCGAAAGCTGTAAATTTAAGGACCGCATAGCTTCGCTTCCGATAGATGAAAAGTCGAAGAAAAGGCTAAATGAAGAATGCGACAGACTCGCCAAGACCGCACCCGGCAGTCCGGAAGCAACCGTTTCAAGAACATACCTTGAGCGCGTGCTCTCGCTCCCGTGGGGCGTTTATACCGAGGATTCGCTCGATGTTGCGGCGGCTCGCAAAACACTTGAAAAAGACCACTACGGACTTGAAGAAGTCAAGGAAAGAATTCTTGAACTCATAGCAGTTAAGCGCCTTGCGCCCGATGCCAATGCGCAGATTCTCTGCCTTGTGGGCCCACCCGGAGTGGGCAAAACCTCAATAGCGCGTTCACTTGCCGAAGCGCTCGGCAGAAAGTATGTGCGCGTTTCGCTCGGCGGCGTGCACGATGAAGCGGAAATCAGAGGTCACAGGCGTACATATATCGGCTCAATGCCCGGCAGAATAATAACCGCCATAGAGCAGGCTGAAACGGCAAACCCGCTTATTCTTCTCGATGAAATCGACAAGCTCGGCGGCGATTATAAGGGCGACCCCTCATCCGCACTTTTAGAGGTGCTTGACGGTGAGCAGAACAACACCTTCTGCGACCATTATATTGATGTGCCGTTTGATTTGAGCAAGGTGCTTTTCGTCACCACCGCAAACGATGCCGAGTCCATACCGTCGCCGCTTTATGACCGTATGGAAATAATCGAGTTATACAGTTATACATCCGAGGATAAGCTCGCCATTGCCAAAAAGCATCTCATTCCGCGCCAGCTCAAAAATCACGGCTTGACCGCCAAAACTCTTAAATTTACCGATCCCGCGGTGCGTGAGCTC
>JAZUJG010000083.1:0-4307 GCA_045642645.1 Acutalibacteraceae bacterium
GGCGGTATATCATCACGCCATAGGCGTGTATAAAAATCTTTCTGCGGCTTGATGATATACAACTCCTGCGGAGTTGATGAGATACAGCACTCCGTGCTGATGATATACAAGGCTTCGCCGTGATTTTGCGAGTGTTCAACACCATCCACCGATTTGTCGAAAATATCTTTTTCTTATCCAAGCCGCAGCTTTCTTATCTTCAACCTTCTACCATACAGTATTTGAATATGGGTACAAACTGCAGTACGCTGCCGGCAAGTATAAAAATATGAAAAACCGAATGGCAGTATTTATGGTGCTTGATTTCAAGTTTATAAAAAATCATACCGAGTGTATATACTGCGCCGCCGCAAACAAGCAGAATAACGAATTCCGAGCCGAATGTTTCATACATAGCTTTTGCGGTCATAAGAACACTCCACCCCGATACAAAATACAAAGAATACGACACCCCTCTGTATTTATGAAAATCGATTGCGGTAAACACAACGCCGACAACGGATGTAACGAGCACTATGCCGTAGCTTACGCACGCGAGCAGCGGATTTGTTTTAATCAGTCCGCACAAAACGATTGGCGAAAATGTGCCGACTATAAGCCCGTAAATATCGCAGTGGTCTATGACCTGCATCACCCGTTTGCCTATAAATGCGCCGTTTTCATTTAAGCCGTGATAAACACTTGAAACCGTATATACCACTAACATTGATATGCCGTATATCATACCCGATACTATTCCCGCGGCGTTTCTGTTCAACGCCGCAGAAATCACGCACAAGAACAATGCGACAGCTGCGAACGCCGCGCCTGCAATATGTGTAATCATATTCGCCGTTTCTTCGCCCTTTGAGTATGACGGAAGTTTTCTGTTTTTTAATCTCATTTCACTTTACCTCGCAAGTCATTTTTGTTACCCGAAGCATAGCAGTATTTCACTCGGGAATAAAGCCTCAAAAAGTAGAAATACATCTACTGATAGTGGATTGACTATTGACTTCTGCTTCCACCCGCAGTAGAATGATTATTGTAAACGGAGGTGCTTTGCATGACGGCAGAAGAATTACAGAAAGAAATAGCGAAAAATTTAGTTAAATACCGCAAGTTAAACGGCATTTCGCAGGTAGAACTCGCTCAAATGCTTGATTACTCCAACAAATCCGTTTCAAAATGGGAAAGAGGTCTGGGCTTGCCCGATATTCTGATTTTATACAGAATCTCGGTAATATTCGGCATAAGCGTTTCTGAGCTTATAGGTCAGGATGATATGAGTAAAGAAACCAAAGAGCTTATTAAAAAATCCGAGAAAGACAAAAAGCAACAGGACAAAGCAAGAAAACGGGCTGAAAAGAGAGCTGAAAAACAAAAGCACAAATAACCAACAACAAAAATCGGAAGTGCAGATATGATAAAAATTAAAAAGCCGCTGTTTTTACTGATTTCGCTTACTGTAATGTGCTGTCTTTTAGCAGGATGCAACGCACCCGCCAAAAACAAAAGCAGCGATACGCATACTGACGAAAGCGACGAAATATTTGAGATAACGGAACTGCTTGACGAAAAGCAATATGACGAGTATATGACCGATAACGGTACATTGTTTAATAAGCTAATTGAATTCAAAAAGCGCCTGGACAATTCGACCGAATTTGAATTCTATGCTTTCGCGAATAATTTTATTGAAGCAATAGAAACAGAAATCCCCGATGCCTGCACGGTAAACCACGGCACAGAATTCGAAAACGAGTCAAAGTACGAAATTGACGGCGAGAGCGTTACGGCAGCGGAAGCCGTTCAGGTGTCCGAAAACTTCTTTGACCTCTACACTGTTGAAATCACCGACGGCAGAAGTTTTGCGAAAACGGATTTTGATTTTAACGCAAAAACTATTCCCGTAATTCTCGGCAGCGCATATAAAGAATATTTCAAACTCGGTGACACATTTGACGGCTATTATATATGCGAACGCAAAACATTTGAGATAATCGGCTTCACCGATGCAGAAAGCGAGTTTTATTTACGCAGCAGCAACGGCTCTGTGACATTTTAAAATTTTATTATTATGCCGTTTGCAAATGCAACCGACGATTCATATTTTGCAAGAGCAATTCTTTTGCAGGAGATATGCGGTTTTATTGCGCCGAAAACCGACAGAAGCTCTGCTTTAAAAGCAATCCGGGAATACCTGAAAGATTCAGGGCTTGAAAAATGGAATGATTATATAGTAATAAATGACAAAAGCTTGCAGAGAAAAATAAATCGGGAGTAATTGTATTATGAAAATTTTAAGTATAGGCAACAGTTTTTCGACCGATGCGCAGAGGTGGCTGAACGCGATTGCGAAAAGCGCAGGCAGCGATATTTACTGTGCAAATCTTTACATAGGCGGCTGCTCGCTTGAAAGGCATTGGCAGAATTACCAAAGCGGCGAGGATGCGTATGACTATGAAATCAACGGTGAATTTCAGCGCAGAATCAGCATAAACGAAGCGCTCGGCAAAGAGGAATGGGATATTATCACGCTGCAGCAGGTCAGCGGTTTAAGCGGCATTTTCAGTTCATTTGAGCCATACCTTACGAATTTAATTAACGAAGTAAAAAAGTCTTGCCCGGAAGCGAAATTATTACTGCACAAAACCTGGGCATACGAAACGGGCTCCGGGCATCCCGATTTTAAAAATTACGGCTGCTCGCAAAAGAAAATGTTTGAAGAAATAACAAAAGCATATTGCGAGGCTGCCGAAAAGACGGGTTTAGGGGTTATTGCTGTCGGTGATGCAATTCAGCATCTGCGCGAAAATGTAAAAGCATTTGACATAGCAAACGGCGGCATAAGTCTCACGCGCGACAGTTTCCATTTGAGTTACGATTACGGCAGATTCGCCGCCGGACTTGTGTGGTTTAAAGCGCTTACCGGCAAAAGCGCAAGCGAGGTCACATTCAAGCCGCAGGTTGAAGGCTCAGCAGCAGACGGAAAAGTTCTTGATATAATCAAAGCTACTATTGACGAAGTGTTATAATGCGGCACTTACGCAAAAACAAGCATAAAAAAGGTTGTGACATTTTTGCCACAACCTTCTTTTATATTATAAATCCGCCGTTTACGGAAATCACCGTACCGGTGATAAAATCCGCTTTTTCCGAAAGCAGAAACGCGACCGCTTCCGCAACATCATTCGGCTGACCGAGCCTATTAAGCGGTGTTTCATCGGTCAGTTCACCCAAAGTTTCCCGGGAAAAGCCGCCCATCATAGCAGTCATAATAACTCCGGGTGAAACGGCATTTACCGTTATGCCGGAAAGTCCCACCTCTTTGGCAAGGGCCTTGGTTAAGCCTATTACGCCTGCTTTGGCGGCTGAATAGTGCACCTCCATAGAAGCGCCTACCTCGCCCCACATTGATGTGATATTTACGATTTTGCCGCTTTTGCGGTTTATCATCTGCGGCAGGACTGCGCGGCAGCAGTTAAACTGCCCCGTAAGATTCACACCGAGCATACGCTGCCACATTTCATCGGTAATATCGGTAAAAAGCACCTGCTGCGCAATACCCGCATTATTTACAAGTGCATCTATTTTACCGAAGTGTTCGGTTACGGCATTCACCATATCATTCACTTGCTTTGAATCGGAGATATCCGCTTTAAACGCTTCGGCTTCGGTTATTTTTGAAAGCTCTTGAACAAGGGCGGCGGCTTCACCGGCAGAGGAATTATAGTTTACTGCTACATTGTATCCGTCAGCGGCAAGCTTACGGCAAATTGCCGCGCCTATCCCCTTTGCGCCGCCGGTAACGAGCGCCGTTTTCCCGGTATTACTCATTTACGGCACCCACGGAATCGGCGAGCTCCGAAACAGTTTCAACGGTAAGCGGTTTAAATGTGTAACCGATTGGCGGCACAAACATACCTTTGGAAACTCCTGCCGAAATGCTGTCGTAATAAAGTACGGAACCCTCGGTAGTAAGCGACTTAACAAGCGCCGTACCGCAGTAGTAATCCGCAGAGCCGTCATCGTACTTTACGACTTTCATAGTTACGCCGTCGACTTCCTCTTCACCCTCGGAGGTTACTGTCTTTTTGGCTTCAAGTGCTTTGCCGTTTACTACATTGAGGATATCGTCATCACCCTCGGAGTACTGCTCAACAAGGTTCTTGGGTACGGTGAAATATGAGCGCGTGCCGGGGTCAACAACATAAATATTGATGTAATCTATAATAAGACCGACCTGCTTGCCGTTGTAATTTGAAATAGCACAATACTGCGAGCCGTTGCGCGCCGCGCGGTAATCGCAGGTAGTACCGTCTTTG
>JAZUJG010000084.1:0-8252 GCA_045642645.1 Acutalibacteraceae bacterium
AGTTGAGCTTGACTCATCCGAGCGCGAAGAAATCCCCCCGTTCGGCAACGTGGTGGACTACCTCGTTTACGGCGGCATTTACCGCGAGGTGTGGATTGAAGAAGTAAGCGAAGTGTATATTGACAATGCCTTTGTCAGAACGCTCAACATTCTTGAGCCGCGCAAGGTGCTTGATATTGATGTAACACTCAGCGAAAGCGCAAGCGGCAAGCTCAATTTCAGACTTGTTGATGCCAACGGTAACACCGTAGGCGAAAAGAGCACCGACTTTGAGGGCAGAGTTATAAACGCCAAATGGACTCTTAAAAATGTCGCTCTGTGGGATACCGAAAACCCGAATCTCTATACTATATATATAAAGCTCGACTCTGCGGATGAAATCTCCGTACGCTTCGGCTTCCGCGAGTGCCGCTTCAAGCGCGACGGCTTCTACCTCAACGGCAAAAAAATAAAGATCCGCGGTCTTAACCGTCACCAGAGCTACCCCTATGTAGGCTACGCTATGCCCGCAAATGTGCAGAAAGCCGATGCCGACCTTCTTAAAAACACTCTCGGCGTAAACCTTGTAAGGACCTCGCATTATCCCGACAGCATCCATTTTCTTAACCGCTGCGATGAAATCGGTCTGCTCGTATTTACCGAAATGCCCTCGTGGCAGTTCCTCGGCGAAGGCGAATGGCGCGAGCTCGCCAAGGATAATGTGCGCAGAATGGTACTGCGCGACAGAAACCACCCCTGCATAGTGCTTTGGGGCGTGCGTGTAAACGAGGGTATGGACTGCGACGAAATGTACCTTGAAACAAACAGAATTGCCCGCGAGCTTGACAATACCCGTCAGACCGGCGGCGTAAGGAATATGCCGCAGAGCCATCTGCTTGAGGATGTTTACACCTACAACGATTTCATTCATTCCGGCGGCAAAATGGCACTTATACCGGCAGTTGCCGCTTGCGGCCCGTTTGCACCGTACCTTGTTACCGAGCACAACGGTCACATGTACCCCACCAAGAGCTTTGACCGCGAAGCACTGCGCACCGAGCACGCTTTAAGGCACACGCGCGTGCTTGATGCGGCATATAAAAACCGCCGCACAAGCGGTGCAATCGGCTGGTGTATGGCGGATTACAACACCCACAAGGATTTCGGCAGCGGCGACAGAATCTGCTACCACGGCGTTACCGATATGTTCCGCGTACCCAAGCTCGGCGCGGCTATTTACCGCTCGCAGCAGGAAAACACACCGTTCCTTGAGGTTTCGTCATCTATGGATATAGGCGAGCATCCCGGCGGAGTTATAGGCAAGGTCTGGATTTTCACAAACTGCGATTATGTCAAAATTTATAAAAACGGCAGATACACAAGCACCGTTACACCCGATCAGTCAAAATTCCGTCATCTGCCGCATCCGCCGATGGTCGCTTCGGACTTTATAGGCGATATGCTTGAAGAGGTCGACCACGTTGACCCGAAGGCAGCTTCACTTCTTAAAGATGCACTCGTTGCCGCACAAATGGAGCAGTTCAAGATGCCGCCGCAGAATTATCTTAAAGCAGGCGCGGCTATGCTGGTGGGTAAAATCCCGTTCGGCACTATGTTCGATATAGTCACAAAATATGTCGGCGGCTGGGGCGACAAGCAGATAACCTATCGCTTTGAGGGCTACAAAAACGGCGAATGCGTCGCAACGGTAGTGAGAACCGCCGTTACATCGCTTCACATTGATGTTAAAGCCGACAGCAAAACTCTTAAAAGCGGCGACACATACGATGCCACCCGTATTGAAATTATTGCGCGCGACCAGAACGGCAACCGCGTAACATTTGCCGATGCAAGCGTAAAGGTTACCGTAAAAGGTCCCGCAAAGGTCATAGGTCCCTCCGTATTCCCGCTTGTGGGCGGCGACAGAGCATTCTGGGTAAGAACTACCGATGAAAAAGGCGCTGTTACCGTTACCGTAGATGCAGGCGAACTCGGCAAGGCGAAACTTGACTTAATATCGGAATAAGTATATAATATCTGTTATTCTCAAACAAAGGAGTAAGTTAAAATGGAGAAAAAGCCCTATTACATCACAACTGCAATTGCTTACACATCGCGCAAGCCTCATATAGGCAACTCGTACGAAATCGTACTTGCCGATGCACTTGCAAGATTTAAACGAATGCAGGGCTTTGACGTTCGTTTTCAGACCGGTACCGATGAGCACGGACTGAAAATCGAAGAATATGCAAACGCGGCAGGCGTTACCCCCAAGGAGTATGTTGACAAGGTCGCAGGCGAAATAAAGGCAATCTGCGACAAGCTCAACACCACCTACGACAGATTCATCCGCACTACCGATACCGACCACGAGGAAGCCGTAAAAAAGATTTTCCAGAAGCTTTACGACAAGGGCGATATCTACAAGAGCGAGTATGAGGGCTGGTACTGCGTACCCTGCGAAAGCTTCTTTACCGACACCCAGCTTAAAGACGGCAAATGCCCCGACTGCGGCAGAGAAGTCCGCAAGGAAAAGGAAGAATCCTATTTCTTCAAAATGAGCAAATATCAGAAGCAGCTTGAGCAGTATATCGAGGAAAACCCCGATTTCATCTACCCCGAAAGCCGCAAAAAAGAGATGATAAACAACTTCTTAAAGCCCGGCCTTCAGGATTTATGCGTTTCAAGAAGCACATTCAAGTGGGGCATCCCCGTCCCGTTTGATGACAAGCACGTTATCTATGTCTGGATAGATGCGCTTTCAAACTACGCGACCGGATTGGGCTTTTTGAGCGACAATGACGAGCTTTACAAAAAATACTGGCCTGCCGATGTTCATGTTATCGGCAAGGATATTTTAAGATTCCACACGATTTACTGGCCGATTATGCTGCTTGCGCTCGGCGAGCCGCTTCCCAAGCAGGTATTCGGTCACCCGTGGCTGCTTTCCGGCACCGACAAAATGTCCAAATCCAAGGGCAATGTAATTTATGCAGATGAGCTTTGCGACCGCTTCGGCGTTGATGCCGTAAGGTACTACCTGCTTTCCGAGATGCCGCACGCACAGGACGGCTCAATTTCCTACGAAACGATTATTGAGCGCTATAATTCCGACCTTGCGAACACGCTCGGCAACCTAGTAAACCGCACTATTGCCATGAACAACAAGTATTTCGGCGGCGTTATTCAGGAGCCCTGTGCTACTGAGGAACTTGACGGCGAACTCAAAGCACTTGCACTCGCTCTGCCCGCGGCAGTTGCCGAGTGTATGGACACATACCGCGTTGCCGATGCGATTGAAAAGATATTTGACCTTGCAAAGCGCTGCAATAAGTATATTGACGAAACTATGCCCTGGGCACTCGCAAAGGACGAAGCAAACAAGGCAAGGCTCGGCACCGTACTCTACAATCTTCTTGAAAGCATCCGTTTTATTGCCGTTATGCTCAAGCCTTTCACTCCCGAAACGAGCGACAAAATCCTTGCACAGCTCAACTGCAATGTTGCGGAATTTGAGTCTCTTAACGAGTTCGGCGCAATAAAGGCAGGCGGCAATGTCGGCGAAGCCACTCCCCTTTTCTCGCGCCTTGATGTTGAAAAGACACTTGCCGAAATTGAGGCTTCGCTGCCCGATGTTGAAGCTCCCGCCGAGGAAAAGGAAATCGAAGGCCTTGCCGAAATCGAATTTGACGATTTTGCAAAGGTCGAGCTTCGCGTTGCCGAGGTTGTGGACTGCAAGCCCATAAAAAGAGCCAAAAAGCTGCTTGAGCTCACACTCAACGACGGCACCAAGGAGCCGCGCACCATCGCTTCGGGCATTGCACAGTGGTATAAGCCCGAGGATCTTATAGGCAAAAAGGTCGTTATAGTTGCAAACCTTAAGCCGCGTATGCTCTGCGGTGTTGAAAGCCGCGGTATGCTCCTTGCAGGCGATGTGAGCGAAGACGATGTTAAGGTCGTATTCGTTGATATGCCCGCAGGCACACAGCTGCACTGATGAAAAATATATTTGATACCCACGCACATTATACCGATGCCGCGTTTGACAGTGACCGCAAAGAATTGCTCGGCTCGCTCGAAAACCGCGGCATTTGCGGTATTATAAACTGCGGATTTGATATTGCCAGCTCGCACGAGTCGGTAACTCTTGCGAAGAATTACGGTTACATTTATGCCGCCTGCGGTGTTCACCCCGAAGAAATACACAAGCTTGCGGCAAATTGGGAGCAGGAGCTAAACAGTATGCTTGATTTGCCCGAATGTGTCGCGGTGGGCGAAATCGGGCTCGATTACCATTGGCGAAGCGATGACCGCGAGGAGCAGAAAGTAATATTTGAAAAACAGCTCATTCTCGCCAATGAAAAGCACCTGCCCGTAATCGTGCACGACCGCGAAGCGCACGAGGATACCTATGAATTGCTGAAAAAGTACAAGCCGCAGGGCGTGCTGCACTGTTTTTCGGGCAGCGCGGAAAGTGCCGCACAGATAATTAAAGACGGTATGTACATCGGCTTGGGCGGCGCGCTCACATTCAAGAATGCGCGCAAGGCGGTGGAGGTAGCGGCGGCAATTCCGCTTGAAAGACTGCTTTTTGAAACCGACTGCCCGTATATGGCGCCCGTGCCGCACCGCGGCGAGCGCAACGATTCGAGCCTTATTGAGTTTGTGGCGCAAAAGGCCGCCGAAATACGCGGTACGGATGCGCAGACTCTGCTCGATATTACAGCACAAAATGCGTGCAGACTGTTTTTAAAATAATCCCGAAAATTTATTGCAACATTCGGGAAAATGTATTAAAGTATTTTTAAGGAGATGAATATTATGTCAGAAAAGAAATGGATTCAGACCTGGGGTCAGTCGCACTCATCACTTTCACTGTTCAAGTATCCGTCAATGCCCAAAACCTTCCGCCTTGTTATGAACACCGCAATTTCGGGCGAAAAGCTCAGACTGTGGATTTCAAACACCTACGGTAACGACGATGTTAAAATCGGCGCGGTCACGCTCGCAAAATGCGGCGAGAACGGCATCGCGACCACCGCATTCAAGAATGTAACATTCTGCGGTAAGAATAAACTCACCATAAAAAAAGGCGACAGATTAAGGTCAGATGAAATTGATTTCGACCTCAATGTCGGCGATTATTTCTGCATAAATATCTATGTTGTATCCGGCGACCTTAAAAGCGGCAACCTGCTCGACAATGCCGAGCTTATCACCGTTCCCGGCAATTACAGCATCACTCCCGTTATGGCAAACCAAACACGCAAAAGGGATGCCGTACGCGGCGTGGTAAGTAAGCTTCTCGGTATGCATTTCCCGAAGCCCATTCCGCTTTTTGACTCCGTTGAGGTACTTAACGCCGACGATGCTTCGGCAATCGTTGTTTTCGGTGACTCAGTAAGCCAGCAGGGCTTCTGGACCGGTCCGTTTGAGGAAAGACTGAGGGAAGCCTATCCCGGCAAATACTCATTTATAAACAAATCCGTTATGGGCAACCGCCTGCTTTACGATTGCTCGCCCATATTCCCCGCACGCGGTCTTTACGGCAACAAAGCCACCACGCGCATAAGGGACGATATTTACCCCTACTCAAACATTTCCCATGTTATTCTGTTTATGGGTGTAAACGATGTTTTTGAGTATGCAAGCATAAACGCTCTGCCGAGCGAAAAACCCGACCCGAAGGATATATGCAGCGCTATCAAGGGCATTACCGATGATTTACACTCACGCGGTATAAAGGTAATTATGTTTAATATCCCCGCATTCGGCTCCGCACCCGATTCAACGCGCGAAAAGGATGCAATACGCCGCGTGGTAAACAAATGGCTTGACGATAATCAGAGCATTTTTGACGGCTTCTACGATGTTGCGGGCGCCGCGGCAGACCCCGATGACGATTACCGTTCCAAGCCCGAATACATAGGCCCCGACAAGCTTCACCCCAACGCATTCGGCGGCAGGTACCTTGCAGGTCTTGTTGACCTTGATATGTTCAAATAAGCCGTTTTTTATTAAAATTAAATATTTTTCATCAACATAATTGTAAAAAAACCAAACAGATGTTATAATGACCGTGTGTATACCGCAGCAAGTATACACACGGTTTTCCCAATCGTACCCGAGGGAGTTAAAGAAATAGGCACGCTCGGCTTCTTCAAAGCCGAAAAGCTCAAAGAGATTTACTCTTACACCTCGGCGCAGGCAATAACCGACACTACTTACGAAAATGTTGCCGCAGCGCTTTCGGCATACCGTTCCCTGCCGAACGGGCTTGAAACCATCGGCTCGGATGCCTTCACCTACGACAGATGTGTTACTTATATGTATGTTCCGGCATCCGTAAAGGAAATCGGCCACCACGCATTTTTCAATATGGCGTTCAAATCGGGCGATAAAATCGAGGGCGTTGCCGAAATAGATGTTGCAGCTTCCGAGGAGGAATTCCGCAAAAATGCAAAAATCGGCGACTCCTGGCTGCCGAAGCTCGGCGACGGGCTTTTCAAGAAAAATGTTGATGTGGTTTATTCCGCAGAAAGACAATAACCGATAACAAGGAGAAAAAATATGAAAAAGTGGTACACCGGTGTCGTTCACTCACACACCACCCGTTCCGACGGAAATCTTACACCCGCACAGCTCGTTAAAAAAGCAGAGGAAATCGGCCTTGATTTTATTATCATCACAGACCACAATCAATTCTGCGATGAGGTGCCCGAAAGCGATAAGGTGCTTGTAATACCCGGCGCCGAGCTCACCGACGACACCTGGGGGCACACAAATATATGGGGCGTTAAGCAGCCCATTGACAATTTCACCTGCGAAAGCTACGCGGACTGGGAGCGCAAAATCGCCATGGCGCGCGAAAAAGGCGCGTTTATATGTATGAATCACCCAAAATGCAGCAACTGCGGCTGGCACTGGCCCCTTGAGCCGGAAAAGGTCGATTGTGTTGAGGTGTGGAACAGCCCGCAGCATACCGATAATATGATCTGCACCGCTTGGTGGCAGGATGAACTGCGCAAGGGCAAAAAAATACCCGCCGTAGGCGGAAGTGATTTTCACCGTGATTACGTAGTTACGGCAAAGCTTGACAATCCCGTCAGCCGCGTTTATGCCGAAAACTGCACGCAGGATGAAATACTCAATGCCATAAAGGCAGGGCACGTTACCATTTCGCCGCGTGTGAACGGTCAGACAATAGAAATTACAAGCGGCGACAGTGTTATCGGCGATACCGTAAAGCTCACCGAAAATACCGAGGTTACGGTAAAGGTTGATATGCTCAAAAAGAATCAGAAGCTGATAATTATCGACAATTCCGGTGTTAAATTTGAATATAAAGCAACAAAGACCGCGCCGTATTCTGTAACGCTGCCCGTAAAAGCCGCCTGCTTCATCACCGCGCAGGTGGAATATGACCTGCACCCGCTTTACAGCGCGATTTACGGCAAGGTGGAGCAAAAAATACTGCACAGCAAGCACAAGGGCAAGCTGCCGCCGTTCATCAATTCACAGACAAGCGCAATATATTTTGAATAAAGGCGGCAGAGGCGAGCTCTACCTTGCCAAAGCAAAGGCACTTACCGATACAATAACGCGTGTTCAGCACGAGGACGGATTGATTCCGACTCACTGGATGGATGAAAACGCACTCGCCGGAGATAATTTCTGGATAAACTGCATGATAGCCACCGCAGATGCCGTCCGAACAATGTCCGAGCTTACGGAAAAAGGCTGATAAAACAGCGAAACTATTTCACTCGTTTCGCAGAAACGAATTTCATTGAAAAAGTGCTTGCTTTGCAGAGTGTTCTTACGGTACTGAACGAAAACATAAGCTTTATCAAGGCGTAGCCTTGTATATCATCCGTTCGCAGAACGGTATATCATCAATTCCGAAGGAATTGTATATCATCAAGTTGCAGGAAATACACGCTAACGCGTGATGAGATACAAGGTCGGCTTTGCCGACCTTGATGATATACACGCCTTACGGCGTGGTAATAAGAAAGCTGCGGCTTGGATAAAAAAATTACGAAGCAAAAGCTTCGTAATTTTTTGGCGGAGAGCATGGGATTCGTCGCGCCTGCGGGCTTAGTCGGGCTCGGCTCTGACAGTCCACCGGACTGTCATTCACTACCGAGCCTATTCGAATCCCATGTTGTAGCTGATACCAAACAAAAAACCATCCGCAAGGGATGGTTTTTTGTTTGGCGGAGAGCATGGGATTCGAACCCACGAAACGCTTTTGACGTTTACACGATTTC
>JAZUJG010000085.1:0-2059 GCA_045642645.1 Acutalibacteraceae bacterium
ATAACGGTAATGAAAAAAAGGGGCTGGCGCATTTAGCGCAGAACGAAAAACAGAATAATAAAAGACAATGGCTTTACCGTGAATTAAGCGTTTAATAAACCATAAAGCCATTATATTTTTATAAAATTGTGATTATATGTGTTTTTCTAAGCATTTTTTCGCCCACTCGGAGTATCCATATACGCCGTCGGGGCGAAGAAAACGCTTTCTGCATCTAAATGCGACAGCCCCATTATTTTATTCCTCGCTTATCATGCCGTTGTACCAATTCTGCATTTCCTTTACGCCGTCTGTTTCAAGCAGTTCACTGAACAGCTTGCAGTTGCTTTCACTCAGAAAATCGAATTGGCGTTCAACATACGAGCCATTCTTTAAGCAGTACCAAATGCGAATATAGTGGGTACTTGTGTTATCCGGGGTAAGCTCGACAGATTCCTGCAATTTAATGAGCGTGTATATATCCTCGGGAGTCGTGAGAGTTGACGAGAGCGGTCGGTCAAAATTATCCTCTACTAAAATATCGCTGCTCACCACAACCGAGTCTATGTCTTCCAAATCCGGTGTTTTGTGAGCGTAGCCGAATCCGCCCGTTATGCAGATAATGACTGCGGCGGCGATGGCAACGGGTCCTGAGGCGGCAGGCAAAAGCCATTTTTTGAGAGTGCGCTTCGGTGAGCAAAACGCTATGGCAAACGCAATTGAAACGGACAGTGATATAATTGCCGCGCAGGTCAATACTATCGGCTTGTCTAATAATGTATAGCCCACGCCATAAAGGATGCAGCCGAAGGAGAATACGGAAATATCAAAGCACAGCACCGTATTTGCAAGCTTTGACTGCCCCGCAGCACCTGCTTTTACGGGATTGTATTTTTTCACGAAGTACCGCTTTATAACAAACAGCAATACGCTGAAAAGCAGAATCCATATAACAGGATACAGTGTGGCTCTGAGAAAGCCCGAATATTTCACCGTGTTATACGGAAGCTGTATAATCATTTCAGGCGGCATAGTGCCGAAAAGCGGGTCAAACACTATTATGTTTTCAAACTGCGAATCGGTAAACCCGTATAAAAAATTTCGGAATATTTCGGGCAAAGTGAATGTAAATACAGCTGTAATAACAGTTAAAAACGAAAATGCCGTAAACGCCGCTTCAAAAATTTTGCCGCATAATACGGAGGCGGCGACACCTGCCGCAGCACCGAAAAGCAGGGCTTTTATTATATGTAAAAAGTAAAACGGCAGACATTCTGCGGCATCGGTGCAGGCACAGGTAATAACTATTTCCGGTATTGCCCCAAGAAGCGCGGCAAAGTTTACGGGGATAATCGAATAGAGAATGTATTTTGTGAAAAGCTTTTTCCTTGAAATACCGAAGGAAAGGTACTGTGTGCAGGCTGACTTGTTTTGCAGGAATGAAAACTTTGAAAGAGTGAGCGCCGCAGCTCCGACTGTTGCAATTATACCGGGAACTATAAAATCGGAAAAATCGTAACCGTTCCAGAAACGCTCGGCAACGGGGATGCCCTTTGACAAACATTCTATAAGCAAAAGTCCGTCATTTAATATGAATGTTGAAAACGCGGTCAGTATAAAAATTATTACACCGAATGCCGTTACGGTGTTGAAATAATCACCGAACGCCTTTTTAAGTGAAGATGTTTTCAAGCTTTTCGCCATTGTTTTTCCCCTCCGTTTCTGCATTAAATACTTCTTCAAGCGTAAGTCTTTCGCAATCCGCTACCGTAATATTAAGAGTGCGCAGCTTGGCAATTTCGCGGTCTGTATCGCCGAATACGGTCAGCAGAGCCGCCTTGCCGCTTATTTTTATATCGGTATATGAAATGCCCTCAAACATTTCGCTGGTTATGTCGCTGTCGGCAGTGATTTTTACGCGGCGGTAGCTGTCGCTTACATCGTCTGCGGCGCAGTCGAGTATGGCGTGAGTTTCGTTGATAAGGGCAATTCTGTCGCACAGGGTCGAAATTTCGTGCAGATCGTGCGAGCTGATTATTACCGAAGCATCGGTTTCGGCAATATAGTCAAGCAGCAGCTT
>JAZUJG010000086.1:0-1610 GCA_045642645.1 Acutalibacteraceae bacterium
TATAATACTCGATGTTATGATGCCCGTGCTTGACGGCATAGCAGCCTGCCGCGAGATACGCAAAAGCAAGAAAACACCCATACTGTTTATGTCTGCACTCGGGCAGGAGGAGGACTACCTCAAAGGATATTCAGCAGGTGCAGACGATTACATAACAAAGCCGTTTCCGCTTTCCGTTCTTACCGAAAAGTGCCTTGCGGCAATTCGCAGGTACACGGGTACCAATGCCGATGATGTTATTTCAATCGGTAAAATCACACTCGACTGTTACAGGAAAAAGGTGCTTGCCGACGGCGCGGAAATTACGCTTTCCGCAAAGGATTATGAGATTTTGCAGTACCTTATGAGTAAGCGAGGCGTTGTGCTGAGCCGCAGCCTTATACTTTCGCGCGTGTGGGGTTACGATTTCGATGGCGAGGACAGAGTGGTCGATACGCATATCAAGAATATACGCAAGGCTCTCGGTGACTGCTCGGGGTATATCAAAACCGTTTCGGGTATGGGCTACACCTTTGCGGAGGTGGATGGCGAATGAAAAAGAAAAAAATTAAAATCTTTATGACTGTTTTCGCGGCTGTATTTGTGCTGTATATCATATCTGCGGTTTTTCTGTTCTTGTCAGAGTATCGAATTGAGTGTGCAAGTTTTGCTGATAATAATACTATTGCTTATAATGCCGTGCAAAGTCTGGCGGAAGCCGGTGACCCGCGCAGCGATGTAATGAAATGTAATTTTCTTTCGTGTGCATATATGAATCCGTACCCTGTGGTGTATTCGCTTACCGATTCAAACGGCAATTTGCTTGCAAGTAACCGACCTGCGTTCGTGCTTGATTATACCGATGAAACCGGCAACTATATCGACACCTATATTCTGGATACTTATACTTACACAACTGACGAAACAACCGAGCGTATCATTGATTTTGTGGAAAACTGCGAGCACGGCTGTCAACTGCGGGCCGAGTGGATTTCGGTTTGTAAAAACGGTGAGGAATATATACCTGTTGGGGCTGTTTTGTATAACGGATTCAATGATGATGACGGTAAAATTACCGTGAAATTTACCGATCTTGAGCCGACTTTTACTGTTTACGAGGAGAAAAACGGCATTATAACGGCTCACGGGTACTTCACAACCCAAAATGCGAAAATGCACGAGTATACGGATAGACTTAATTTTGAACAGGATGATTTTTTGAACAGGTTTACCGAAACACACGAGTATGTTGATTATCATTCGGGTGGTGGCAGCAGCTGCAACGATTGTTTTCAGCGCGAGCAGCATTTTATAAATAACGGCGTAAGTCTCTGCCTTTATTACAGTCGCGATATGATTTGTATTATGCAGCATTTACGAGTGATAACTACCGCTATATGCTTACCGAATTGAGCATCTGTTTCTTTTTCGCTGCCCTGATAATCGCATTTGTCTTAATCCGCGTTGAGCGCAAGAACGAAAAACTTGCGCAAAGCCGCAGGGCATTTGTTGCCGCAGCGGCGCACGAGCTTAAAACACCGCTTGCCGTAATAGCCAATAAAAGCGAGTGCATACTCGAAAATGTTTCGCCCGAGCAAACGGCGGAATATGTGAATTCGATTTACGATGAA
>JAZUJG010000087.1:0-4226 GCA_045642645.1 Acutalibacteraceae bacterium
ACCCCGTGCCGCCCGGGGTGCCTCCCCTACAATTCGTTCTGAATTTCCGCACAAAAATCAAACAACGCGATTTACGAAAAACCGCGTTGTTTTTTGAAAATTCTGAAAACTGAAAACTGAAAACTGAAAACTTACTTCGTCTTTGAACGGCGATGTTTTCCGTCGGAGCCGGAGGAGCTGCCGTAGTAATACGACGAGCCGTAATGGCCGTAACCGCCGTATCTGCCGTAGCCGCCGTAACCGCCGTAACCGCCGTAACCGCCGTAGCCCTTTTTGGCAACTGCCAGCAGGGGTTTGGTGTCGGCGCCGTTGTAGATGCAGCCGAGCAGCTCTGCCTTGGTGGTGTAGAGGTCGCTGAGTGCGTACTCAACCTGCCCAACGGATACCCTGCCCTCTGTGGTAACGAAAACTATTGAATCGACATAGTTGGCAACTATTGCCGCATCCGCCACAAGACCTGCGGGCGGGCAGTCAACTATGACATAATCGAAATTCTTTTTAGCTTCCTTGATTATATTTTCCATAGCGGTGGAAGCGAGTATTTCCGAAGGCTCGGCAACGGGGTCCGAAGAAACGAGCAGGTAAAGATTGTATTTTTCAACATACTTTACGGCTTCCTCAAAGCTTTTTTCGCCGCACACCACATCGTACACGCCTCTTTCATTTTCAAGGCTCAGACCGAGCAGCTTGCATACCGCGGGTTTTCTGAGGTCGGCGTCTATAAGCAGCACGGACTTGCCGCTTTTTGCAAGTGAAAGAGCAATATTTGTGGAGCAGGTGGTTTTGCCCTCGCTCTCGGTGGAGCTTGTAACCGAAAAGACCGAATAGCCTTTTTTAAGCTTAACGTTTTCGAGCTTTGTTCTTATGAGCTTAAAGGTTTCAATAAACGGCAGACCGACATTCTTGTCTGTAATCAGCAGACGAAGCTTTTCGTTCTTGCCTGTTTTTTTCTTGATTTTGGCAATGCTTGCAATAATCTTGATATTGAAGTGCTTTTTCATATCTTCACTTGAAAGCACTCTGTTTTCGATTCTGGCATTTATAAGTACCAATGCACAGGCAAGCGCAGCACCCACAACAAAGCCGAGTGCGATATACAGCAGCGTGGAGTTGTCGGTAACGAGCTTGGCTTTGGTGGCGGAGTCGGCAACAACGAAAGTAGCAGTGGGGAAAGCCTTTTCAACATAGCCGGGGTAAACGCTCTGAATAGCGTTTGCGACCGCATAGGCGAGCTCGGCATCGCCCGACTTGACCTCAATATTGAGCAGCGTACTGTCGCTGACCTGCTCAACACTAATCATACCGTGCAGCGCTTCCTTGGAGAAATCCGCACCGGTGGTGGCTTTAACATTTGCCTGCACAAGGGAGATGAAGTCGTTACTGTTCTGCACAAGGTGCTTAAAGTTGTTGGCAATGGTAGCCGAAGCGTCGGCATCGCTCGAGGTGATGTAGGTAGCAGCAGAGCCTGCGATGTCCTTATCCTTATTATTAACATTGAAAATGATGGTGGAAGCATAAACATCCTTATATGTTACCTTGGCAACGGCAAAGCCCGCAAGTGCAAATATAACGGCAGCAAGTAATATTACCCACCACTTCGCAACAAGCGACCTTGCGAATCTCAAAAGCAGTTCGAGACCGTCGTCTTCTTCCTCTTCGATATATTTCTTTTCTTCGTAAGCCATAATGTTCTCCTCATGTTCGGAAAATTTCAAAAACCGTACCATCACATTTTAACACAGCAAGCACTGTTTGTACAATAGTTTTTGTAAAATTTTTTATTATTTTCGGGAAAATGCGGCAAGCATTCACCTGCCGGCGCGCATACCGTTGTATGATGTCATAACGGCATCGCGGCTCATATCGCAGTGTAGCTCGTAAAGCGGTGCGCTTGTCAGTACCCTGTCGAGCATTCCGAGCATAACCGGGGCGAACCTGCTGCCTATATTGCGGTTTGTCTGCCTAAAGAAGATCGGTATCGCCTTTTCGGGCGCAAGCGGAGCAATGCTGTTTTCACCGCGGTAAAGGAACGCTATACCGCCGACCTCCACGCCGCCGTATGAACTTTCGGCGGTTTTGCCGCTCCACGGCGAGCCGAAAGCAAGCAGCCTGCCACCTATAAAGCGCAGGGCGGGCTTGTCGTCATTTATAATGTATGCACCGGGCAGATGCTCAAGCCAAAGGTGCGTGTGGGTGGATTTGCCCGTGCCGCAGTCTGCGGAAAAGAGGTAGGCTCTGCCGTCGAGCGCCACGCACGAGGAGTGCAGCATGATACCGTCAAACCCGAGCAGTTTTTCGTAAAAGTAGAAGCCGGTGCAAAGGTATTCGCATTCGGCTATTGTGAGCGCGGGGTTTTCGTTGTGAAAATCCGCGTAATACTTTTCGGTTATTTCGTCAAACACAATATCCGGCTCGCGCTCGCCCGTATATTCATACGGCGCCACGCGGGATTTGAGCAAATCGTAAAGCGGATTAAGCTCAACTATAAGTTCTGCAGCTTTAATTCTCATATTACAGTGTAAGAATTTTACGCTCAACGAGCTTGTTCAAAAAGTAATCAAGGTCAGCGGCAAGTATATTTTCGTCGGCATTGTACTCCGCCTTGAGTGCGTCAAGTATTTCGGCGCGCTCCGCACCGTTTTTAAGCATTTTCCAAATGAATTCGGCAGACTCGTTAAGGGTGATCATACCGTTCAGGTCATTTGCCGCAGCACCTATCGGCACGACCACGGGCGTACCGGCAACGGTTTTTAAAATGTAATTTTCACTGAGCTTCATAATACTACCTCTGTAAATCAACCCGTAATTTTGCGCACTGCGGCTTTGAGCCTGCGCACCGGGTAGCGTGTTTTAATATTTGCGGTATATTTATTTTTATACTTTATATATTCTTCATCGGCTTCGGTATCAACGGTTTTGCCGTCAATTATAAATTCGCACACAACGCCCACAATATTACCGTCGCCGATGCCGTATTCAAGTGCGAACTGGTTGTCGCCGCACATAATGTAACTGTCGCCGTCAAAGCCGACTATACGGTGCAGCACAAACGAGCCGTCTGCCCTGCGGTAGAGCGGCACATCGCCGATTTTCAGGTGCCCCGCTGCGCGTTCAATAACGGCATAGTCGCGCCCCTGCACCAAAAGCGGCAGCATACTTGTGCCGGTAACGGGTATTTTAAAGGTTTTGCCGGCGGCAAAAGCCTCGTCAATAAACGGCAAAAGCTGTTCAAGTTTTACTTTTTCCATAAAGCCTCCGCAGTTATTGCTTACTGAAAGCCGCGAAAAAATTCGTGGATTTCAGTAAGCAAGCCGAGGAAATCCCCGGCTTGCGAAATTTCTCACTATCCCTCCCCCTCTTGCGAGGGGGAGAGAATCTGATTCGGGATAAATCCCTCAATCATTGACCCGTGTGAGAATCAGTGATTAATACCATCCACTTTCGTTTCCTTTGGGAGCAATGGTGCCGCCGTTGGAAACAGTGAGGACATCTTCAAGCTCGAATTCAGTGATTTCGAGCTCAGGTCTTGTGTATTCTTTCATAATAAGATTACTCCTTTTAAGATCTGTTATGATATAAGGTCGCCGTAGTCAAAAACTATATTGCCGCCGCCGGAATCCGTAACATCGACACCGCCTGAGGTAGTACCCGGCAATGTGGTCGCGGGAGCGGTAGTTATTACCGGCACGGATGCCGTAATAACATCGTCAAGCTCAAATTCATAGACCGTAAGTGACGGCTTTATATATTGTTTCGAAATCATTTGAATGTTATGCGGGGATGTAGCCGTTAGTGGGGAGACCTCTGACAACAGCTGCATCGAAAGCATCCTTAAGATTAATGGTTACGGTTTCGCCGCTGATTGCGCCGCCGCCGGCAGCCTCGGTAAGAGTACCGCCGAAGGTGATTTCAACATCGTCTTCTGCGCCGTAGTCAATGTTGGTAATAACAACATAGAACTCGTATGCGCCCTTGCCGTCTGCTGCACCGTAGATGTACTTGGTGGAAGCAGTCTGTGCAGCGCCGTCGCCGATCTTAACGGTAGCATCGAGAGTAGCGATTTCAGCGCAAGTGCCCTTTTCATCAAAGGTAATGCCTGCATCAGCAAGGTCTTCTGCGGTGAATGTAGCCTTTACAGCAACGTTGAACTTGCCGTTCTTTGCGCCGTCGCAGCTGTCGGTAAGAGTATTATAGTTACCCCAGCCAACGAGAGTGTTAACAACATC
>JAZUJG010000088.1:0-4345 GCA_045642645.1 Acutalibacteraceae bacterium
CAGAGAATATTATCAAATTTATTGAAGTGTATTACAGCGCTAACGGTGAGAGCGGTTTTATTTACGACAAGGTCGGAAAACCTCGCATCCGCGAGCATTTCGCGGCACTTGGCATCTGCTATGTACTCACCGAAAGCAGTAAGAAATTCGTAACTCATAATTTATTTAATTCGTCAAGCAAAGCGGTGACGATTTCATCCTCCGAAACTTTTTTGATTATTTCACCTTTTTTAAATATTACGCCGCAGCCGTCGCCGCCGGCAACGCCTATATCGGCTTCGCGCGCTTCGCCGGGACCGTTAACAACACAGCCCATAACGGCGATTTTAACCGGCTTTTTAATATTGCAAACAGCATCTTCGACCTGCTTTGCCAATGAAACAAGATCTATTTTTGTTCTGCCGCAGGTCGGGCAGGAAACGATTTGCGGTGTTTCAACTCTCATATTAAGAGCCTTTAAAATATCCTTTGCCGCAAAGACCTCTTTCATGGGGTCGTCGGTAATGGAAACACGAACGGTATCGCCTATACCGTCGAGCAGAAGCGAGCCGATGCCGATTGAGGATTTGATAATAGCGCTGCGCTCCGTACCCGCTTCGGTAACGCCGAGATGTAATGGGTAATCGCAGTTTTCGGCAACGATTCTGTACGCGCGCACCATTTTATTTACATCGGATGATTTAAGCGAAAGCACGGTATCGTAAAAGCCGCACTTTTCAAGCAGTTCAACATGGCGAAAAGCACTTTCGGCAAGCGCTTCGGGCTCTGCACCGCCGTATTTTTCAAGTAAATCTTTTTCAACAGAGCCGGAATTCACGCCGATTCTTATGGGAACTTTGCGCAGAGCACAGGCATCGGCAACGGCCTCGACTTTGTCGAATGAGCCGATATTGCCGGGGTTTATTCTTATTTTATCGACTCCGGCATTAAGGCTTTCAAGTGCAAGGCGGTAATCAAAATGGATATCGGCAACAAGCGGTATCTTCGCCTGCTCCTTAAGCTTTGCGAGCACGCGCACCGCATCCATATCCGGCACAGCCATTCTTATGATTTCGCACCCTGCCGCCTCAAACGCTTTGAGCTGCTTAAGGTTTGCTTCGTAATCGGAAGCGGGTGCATTGAGCATAGACTGCACCGCAACGGGTGAATCGCCGCCGATACAGATATTGCCGATTTTAACTTTTTTTGAAATTCGTCTTACCATTTTAAAACTCCGTATTATAGTATTCTGTTAATAATATCGCTGACTGTGACAACCGCCATAAACGCAAGCAGTATCACAAGACCTACTGTGTGAACCACACCCTCTTTTTTAGGCGGTATGGGCTTGCGGCGTATCATTTCGACAAGCAGGAAGAAAAGCCTGCCGCCGTCGAGCGCGGGAATGGGTAAAAGATTAAACACACCGATATTGATTGTGAGCATTGAAAGCAGCGAAAGTGCATTGAGCATTTTATCGGCAAAGGTGGGCCCCTGCGAAGTGGTTTCGGCAATTACGGAAATTGCACCGATAGGTCCGGAAACATCCTTTAAGCCGTATTTACCGGTAAGCATATCCACAAGGCTGAGCCTTACCATTTGAATTGTGGATGCAGAATCGAGAAAAGCGTTTCTTGTTACATTAAGGATATTCGGCTCCTCGCCTATTATTATAAAATCCTGCTCGATATACTTTTTACCCTCGAATTCCATTTGATTGAATTCGACATCTTTCAAGAGAACCTTTTCGCCGTTTCGTCTGACGGTAATGTCAAGCTTATTATCGTCATCTCTTATCATATTAAAGCTGATGCCCTGAAAAGAGTACACCGGAGTATTATTGATTTTTAAAATTTCATCGCCGGACTGAAGCCATTTTGAACTTACGGCGCCGTCGGTAAAGCTGTGAACGGTTCTTGTACCTACAAGCGGATTGCAAGCAAGAGTTATACCCACAACAAGCACACCAAGCAGCAGATTGAGAATCGCGCCTGCCGCAACAATAATAAAACGCTGCCACGCAGGTTTATTGTTGAGAGCGCCCTCATCCTCGCTGGTTTCATCCTCACCCTCCATAGCGCAGAAGCCGCCTATGGGCAAAAGGCGTAATGAATATTCGGTTTCGCCTTTTTTGAAATGAAAAAGTTTGGGCCCCATACCGAGTGCAAATTCATTAACCCTTACTTTAAAGAGTTTGGCAAAGGCAAAGTGACCGAACTCGTGTATGCCTATCATTATACCGAAAAGAAGAATCGCTATAAGGTAGGGCCAGACGGCACTCCAAACGGTACCTATTGAAAGAGTAATTATACAGAACACCTCCGGTGTTGATTTAAACTTTTGCAAGCTCCCTCACCTTTCGGCGCATAAGAGCATCGGTTGCGAAAACATCCTCAAGAGTATAATCGGGTGTAACGGGAACTGTCTGCGCCGCCGCTGAGATAAGCTCCGGTATGGCATTAAACGCGATTTTGCCCTGACGGAAAAGAAGATTGGCTTCTTCATTTGCACAGTTGACCGCGGCAGGCTTCAAGCCGCCCTCTTTAATGGCGCTGCGGCATATATCAAGGCAGGGAAAGCCCTCGTAATCCGGTTTATAGAATGAAAGATTGCCGACCTCCCACAAATCGAGCTGCTTTTCGGGCGACTCGAATCTGTCGGGATAAGTGAGTGCGAACTGTATGGGAAGACGCATATCGGGGTGACCGAGCTGTGCAAGAACGGAGTTATCATCGAATTCAATAAGTGAATGAACGATACTTTCGCGATGTACGACTACATCGACCTTTTCCACCGGCACACCGAAAAGCCACACAGCCTCAATGACCTCAAGCCCCTTATTGAACATTGTAGCACTGTCTACGGTAATTTTTTGCCCCATAGACCAGCTCGGGTGCTTTAAAGCATCTTCAAGTGTTACATTTTCAAGCTCCTTGCGGGTTTTGCCGAAGAACGGACCGCCCGAAGCCGTAAGAATTATGCGTTTAAGTGCTTTATTTCGCGGTGAAGCGAGCAGGCACTGAAAAATTGCGGAATGCTCACTGTCAACAGGCAAAATCGAAACGCCGTTTTCCTCGGCGGCTTTTGTGACAAGCCTGCCGCCCGCAACAAGCGTTTCCTTATTGGCGAGGGCAATCGTCTTTTTGGCATTTACGGCATCGAGAGTAGGTTTAAGACCTGCGATACCGACAACGGAGTTGAGTGTGATTTCACCGCTGCCCTCTGAGCCGCAGAATGACACGCCCTCAAGACCCGAAAGCACCTTAGTGCCGGTATCGGCAACGCGCACTTTCAAATCCGCGGCAGCGGCTTCATCCACAAGTGCGGCGTATTCGGGTTTAAACTCCCTTATTTGAGATTCTATGTTTTTTACATCGGAATATGCGGCGAGAGCGGATATTTTATAGCCCTGCTTTCTTGCCACATCAAGAGTCTGTGTACCTATTGAGCCGGTAGAGCCGAGAAGATTGATAGTTTTCATAGTTTAAAATTGCGAAATAACATAAATAGCCGCATAAAGTACGGGCATTACGAAAAGCACGCTGTCGAAACGGTCCATAATTCCACCGTGACCGGGCAGAAGATTGCCGAAATCCTTTATGCCGAAATTGCGTTTGATTGTGGAAGCGGCAAGGTCACCGCACATACTGATTACGGAAAGAACGACACTTAATGCCGCAACGCTTGCGTATGAAAGACCGGTTTCGCCCTCAAAGAATTTTGCCTTGAATACGGCGAGAAGCGCGATATTGAGAAGAAGCGCGCCGATTATGCCGCCGACGGCACCTTCAACAGACTTTTTGGGGCTGATTTTGGGGCAAAGCTTGTGCTTGCCGAGCTTGCTGCCGGTAAAGTAAGCGAAAATATCGGTCATCCACGCGGAAAAATATGAGAAAAGTATGAGATAGATACCGTCAATTTTAGTATAGGCAGGGAAATAGAGATTTATATCCCTGAAAACAATCATAAGCGAAAAAGCGTACGGAACGCAGACGGATGCAAAAATCGCGGTAACTGCCTGCTCAAACTTGGTGGTTTCAAACTTAATGAGCATAAATATGAGAATAACGACGACATAGACACAGGCAAACGGTGCCGCCGCAGGCTTAACGCCGAAGTGGAAAGCAAACGGCATAAGTGCCGCAACCACAAGACTTGCCACCTGAATAAGTATATTTTTAAGTGATACGGCTTTTTCTATCTCATAGACGGCTATAACGCTGATAAGCGCAATAAACGCAGGGAAAACCGGCGTATACATAAGGAACAGTGCGCCTATAAACACAACTGCTGCCAATAATCCGGTAATAACTCTTTGCTTCATATAATCACCTTTTAAATGCGGAACAAGGGTGACAGAGCACGC
>JAZUJG010000089.1:0-1969 GCA_045642645.1 Acutalibacteraceae bacterium
CCTCAACAATGACCGCGCGGTCGATTTTAATCATATCCTCAATAATTTCAGTATAAGCTCCTCAAGCACGAGCTTGCCGTCTTCGCCCGTGGATTTAAGGCGGCGGTCGGCATCGGTCAGCGCGTCAAGAGCGTTTTTGAGCTGCGTGAGCGAATAGTGCGAGCAGTCGCTGTCGGCATTTTTAAGCACAAATTCGCGCCCCTTGTACGACGATGGGAAATACTCCCCGAGCTTTGAGTAGTAAATACCCTTTTCCTTGGCGGCTTTTACTCGGTACATATCTACATACGCCTTTGAAAGCACCGCCAGAATCGCCACCGGCTCCTCGCGCAGCTTGAACAGGTTTTGCAGGTTTTCGTAAGCGGAATCGGCGTTGCCCTGCGCTATCATTCTTGAAAGCTGAAAGATTTTCGCCTCAACCGAAACGATTACGGTTTCGTCTATATGACTGCGCTTTATTTCACCGCTGCCGACATATCCGCAGACTTTGTCGAGCTCGTTGCGCAGCGTTGCCAGATCCTCGCCCGCAAGGTTAATTAAATAGCCTGCGGTTTCGCGGCTCAGTTCGCAGCCTTTTTTTGCGGCGGATGAAACAAGCAGTTTTTCGAGTGCGGTGCGCGAGCGCTTGTCGATTTTTGCACACACGCCGCGTTCGTCAATGAGCTTTATGACCTTTGCCCATTTTGAGTTCTTTTCGTCGACCTCAACGGTGTCCATATAGAACACAAGCACCGATGTTTCGGGAATATCGTCAAGCACCGTCTGAAATTCCGAGTCGACTTTACCGCGGTCGCCGATAAAGTTATTAAGCGGCAAATCCTTGACGAGTGTGCAGGTGTAGCCGCCCATCATCGGGAATGCCGAAATGCAGTCGTATATAACATTCAGCCCCGAATCCGCACCGTCGAGCTTATTGAGGTTAAAGTCCGCAAAATCCTTTTCGACCGTTTTGGTGCAGAGTAAGTCGGCGTAGTATTGCTTTAAATAGCCCTCATCGCCGTAAATGAGGTAGACGCGCTGAAAATCGCCGTCTTTTATTTGCTTTTTCAGTTCATCTTCTGTGAATACAGCCATTTTCGCACATCCTTAAAAATGTATTGTCACCGTTCCGCGCTCGGCGGTGGTGCAGAAATCCCTGTAATACCGAGATGCTTCAAGCACCTCTTTTGAAAGCGCCTGCTTCGCTTCGCAGCAAAGCACGCAAGTGAGTGTCTTATCCTTTATATAATCGCTGCCGTTCATGACAAGCACATCGGCATCACCGTATTTTTCGATAATCTTTTTAATGTCGTTATCGGCGTGGAGCGACAGAATAACAGATTTTTCACCAATCTTTATTATAGCACAACGCATACGGTATGTGTCAACGGTTTTGACCTGAATTTTATTGTATAAAGTGAAAAATGAGCCGCTTTTTACGAGCGCACCGCTTTCATTGCCTTTGCCTGTGAATTTTTGCTCGGCAAACGGTGTGATTACCACACTTTCGGGATTGAAATAATCGCGGAAATATTCAAGCGATGAAATGTCCGAAATATCGTTCATATAAACAGTTGTGAGCGTTTCGCTGTTTGCCACAGGCAGAAAATCGCGGCAAAGGCTCGGCTTAACCGTTTTGCTGCTGCAGAATACCGCGTATTCCGTGCCGCATTTGAGTACAGCGAAAACATTGCTCCCGTCGGGTATTACGGTCAGGGTAGTACCGAGGGTGTTCGGGAACATGGGCGCAATAAGCGAAAACGCGAGTACGGCGGCGTAGATGGCGTAAGAGGTTTTGAGCGCTGCGCGTTTCTTAAATAATTTTTTCACCGCAAAGCCTGCGAAAATCAGTACGGGGCCCACCGCGAGCGCAGGCAGAAAAACATCCTTTTGCACGGGCAGGGTGCTGATTCTGAAGCCGCCGAAAAAACGGGTGATTGCAATGACCGTATATAAAATGCTTTTGCAGATTTTAAAAAGTAATATTGCC
>JAZUJG010000090.1:0-1627 GCA_045642645.1 Acutalibacteraceae bacterium
CCTGCACCACGGCAACGCAGCGCACCTCGCCGCATTCCGCGAGCTGATTTATATTGCGGTAAACCGTACCAAGACTCAAATCGGGGTAAACGGGCTTAAGCTGATTATACACCCAATCGGCACTCGGGTGCTCTTTGGTGCCTGCGAGGCATTGTTTTATACTTTCCCTTTTTTGACTGTAACGCTTCATAGGGTGCTCCTTAACAATAATAATTCTTATTATTGATTATATTCTAACACAAAAAATATTTTTGTCAACTGTTTATTCACTTAAATTTGTGTGCTATTATAGGGATGAAAGGGGCGTTATTATGAGTGCAAAAGCAAAGCCCACAAAGCAGCAGGCTGAGTGGGCAGATCTTGAAATAGGCGTTATTATTCATTATATTATGGAGATTTACAACCCCGAATTTAAGGCGTATAAGACCGATGCGGTGCGCACCGAGCTTTCGCCCGACAGATTTGAGGCGCCCAAGCTCGACCCGGAGCAATGGGTACGCAGTGCCGCCGAGCTCGGTGCAAAATACGCGGTGCTTGTGGCAAATCACTGCACGGGCTTTTCGCTCTGGCAGACGAAGGTGAACGATTACAGCTGCGCTTCAATGAACTGGAAAAACGGCAAAGGCGATATTTTCGGAGAATTTGTCGACGCCTGCAAAAAATACGGCATTAAGCCCGGCGTTTACTACTCCACCGGCTGCAACGGCTACTACAATATAAATGACGAAGTAAAGCACGACTACAACGCCGAATATTACAAAGAATATGTGCGCTGTGTTGAAAAGCAGGTAACGGAGCTTTGGTCCGAATACGGCGAAATGTTTGAAATATGGTTTGACGGCGGCATTATTCCCAAGGAAAAAGGCGGCCCCGATATTCTGCCGCTCCTCAAAAAATACCAGCCGAACGCGGTAACATTTCAGGGTCCTATGGGGTACAGGCACAATCTGCGCTGGGTCGGCAACGAATACGGCTTTGCGCCCGAGGACTGCTGGGCAGCCGCAGACTCGCACAGCGGCATTGAGGGCGACCCAGACGGCGAATACTGGATGCCTGCGGAAACGGATTTCCCGAACCGTTCAAACAAAGCTTTCGGCGGCGGCTGGGGCTGGCGCGAAAACGAGGAGCATTTTGTTTATTCGCCGGAGCATCTTCTGGACTGCTATGTAAAATCGGTCGGCAGAAACACAAATATGCTCATAGGTATGGCGATATCCACCGACGGCGATTTTCAGGATGAGCAGCAGTTTATAGATTTCGGCAAACTCCTTAAAAGGACCTTCGGCACTCCCCTTGCCGAGAAAAAAGATATATCGGCAACCGAATTTTCAATTAAAAACGAAAGCGGCGCGCCTGCAAAATACCTTGTGCTTTGCGAGAACATACTCAACGGTCACTCGGTGCGTGAATTTTCGGTTTACGCCGACGGCAAAAAATTCACCGACGGCAAATGTATAGGGCACAAGCGTATAATTCCGCTTGAAACCGCCGCCGCGGAATACACCGTAAAAATAACGGCTTGCGACGGCAAGCCGGAGATAAAGGCAGCGCTGTACTGAGCGCGCGGCTTAATGAATAGTGCATAATGAAAAATGAATAATTTCGGGGCGCGAAGCGCCGGATTATT
>JAZUJG010000091.1:0-1607 GCA_045642645.1 Acutalibacteraceae bacterium
TGAGTCGAAATATATTTTTGAGTCATATATTCCCGTACCAAGTGAAAATTCGGGGCGACATATAACCTCGGCGGCAATCCCGGCTTTCCAGCAAAGCCCCATTGCGGTTGCAAGGCTTGCCTTGAATTGCGGCATTACCGAGGGAATGTAAATGTTTTTGAGGATTTTGTCGGGTTTTACTTCAAAAACCCTTGCCATTTGCAGCAGCTTTTCATCGACAGAGCCGAGCGCGGCAAAAAGTGAGCCGTGAATAACGGGCACTACTATAAGCGCCGCCGTGAACGATGCAACCGCGCCGTCCGTGAGCCAATAAAAGAGCAGAACTATAAATGAAGCCACGGGCGTGGATTTTATTACGCTCAGCACGGGTGCAAAAAACGAGCGCAGTATTTTTGATTTGAATGTTATGAGGGCAAGCAGTGTGCCTGCCGCCGTGCCGCATACAAAGCCGCAGACTATTCGCAGCACGGAATACGCCGCGCTTTTATAAAACGAAGCATCTTTCACAAGTTTTGCCAGCGCCCCGAGCACCGCAAGTGGCGAGGGGAACAGTATCTGTGAGTTCAGCGATGTTGCGAGCACCTGCCATATAACGAGCCATACCGCCGTTATTATTACGCCTTTTACGAGTTTTTTCATATCATTTTACCGTGTAATAAAAGTCTTCCGCGGGCAACTTGCCGCCGATTGCGGAGGCATCGTATTCACTTACTACCGTAAGGAACTGTTCGGCTGCGAGCTTCATTTCATCGCCCGTAATGCAGACTATTGAGCAGTTCGGCAGCGCTTTCTGTGCTATTGCCGTTTTCGCAATACCGTATTTTTCAACAAGCGCGGCGGCTTCCTGCATATTGCCGTTCACAAAGTCGGCGGAGCGTTTATAATCGTCAATAAACTTTTCAACCGCCTCAGTGTTGTTCCCGGCAAATTCGGAGCGCACCGCAACCGCTCCCATTGTCAGCGCGCTTCCTGCAGCTTTTTCCCATTCTTCTGAAAGGTTAAGCTTTATTGTGAAATCAGCATTCTGCATCTGCAGTGATGACACGAACGGCTCCGGCAGCACAACAATATCGTATTTGCCGGCGAGTGCCGCGGAAGCGGCTTCGGTATGCTCGGCGGCGTATTCTATAAACACATTCTCGCCGGGCGTGAGACCGTTTTTAATCAGTATATATTCAAGCACATATTGCGCGGTACTGCCTTTGCCGGAAGAAAGCACCGTTTTGCCTGCAAGATCTTTTACCGAGTTGACCGTGTCGCCGTTTTCAAGCAGATAAAGCACACCGAGCGTGCTTACTGCCGCAATTTTCACTTTACCGCCGGTTTTACTGTTGAGCGCGGCAATCGCGTTTGTGGGTATAAACGCTATATCAAGCTCGCCGGAAATCAGCTTTGCGGTGATTTGCTCTGGTGCCGAAGCCACAGTAAAATTGTATTTGTTTGCGGCGGCACCGTTCTCGTTTTCTTCCATAAGCTTAACGCAGCCCATACCCGTGGGGCCTTTGAGCACGCCGATATTCACCTCGGCTTTTACGGGTTCGGCAGAAGGCTGAGTGGTCGAGGACTCGGGAATCCCTTTTGTTGCACACGATGCAAAAAGTGAAATG
>JAZUJG010000092.1:0-6223 GCA_045642645.1 Acutalibacteraceae bacterium
GTTAAAATATTGAACAACTTTGCGGAGGCATATTTACTATGGGTTATACACTTTGTGAAAAAATCATCAGAAACCATCTTGTTGACGGCGAATATCTCCCCGGTGCAGAAGTCGGCATAAGAATCGACCAAACTCTTACACAGGATGCTACCGGCACAATGGCTTACCTTGAGCTCGAGGCAATGGATATTGATAAGGTTAAAACCGAATTGAGTGTTGCATATATCGACCACAATACTTTGCAGACAGGTTTTGAGAATGCGGATGACCATAAATTCATTCAATCCGTCTGCAAAAAGCGCGGTGTGCGTTTTTCACGCCCAGGTAACGGCATTTGTCACCAGGTACACCTTGAGCGCTTCGGTATTCCCGGAAAAACCCTTATCGGCTCAGACAGTCACACTCCCACAGGCGGTGGTCTGGGTATGCTTGCTATGGGTGCCGGCGGTCTTGATGTCGCTGTAGCTATGGGTGGCGGTGCATATTACATAACCGTTCCCGAAGTTATAAAAGTTGAACTAAAAAACAAGCTCTCACCTTTTGTTTCGGCAAAAGACATTATTCTTGAAGTTCTGCGTATTCTCAGTGTAAAAGGCGGCGTAGGCAAGGTAGTGGAATACGGCGGCGAAGGTGTTAAGACACTCTCAGTTCCCGAAAGAGCTACAATCACAAATATGGGAGCAGAGCTCGGCGCTACTACCTCTATATTCCCCTCCGACGAAGTAACTTATAAATTCATGAAAGCTCAGGGCAGAGAAAAAGATTGGTCCGAACTGCTCCCTGACGCAGATGCCGAATATTCAAGGGTTATCGAAATAGACCTCGCATCACTCAAGCCGCTTGCGGCTATGCCTCATATGCCCGACAATGTTAAGTCCGTCTCTGAAATCGGTAAAATCAAAATTGATCAGGTACTTATCGGCTCATGCACCAATTCTTCTCTTTACGATATGATGAAGGTCGCCGCTATTCTCAAGGGCAAAAAAGTTCATCCCGGCGTTTCTCTCGGTATTGCTCCCGGCTCCAAGCAGGTACTTAATATGCTCGCTCTCAACGGAGCACTTGCAGATATGATAGATGCCGGCGCAAGAATACTCGAAAGCGCTTGCGGCCCGTGCATCGGTATGGGTCAGTCACCCTGCTCTTCCGGTGTTTCGCTTCGCACTTTCAACAGGAACTTTGAAGGCAGAAGCGGCACTGCTGACGGCAAGGTTTACCTTGTAAGCCCTGAAACCGCTGCATACTCTGCGATTAACGGTGTGCTTTCCGATGCAACGGAATGCAATGCCGATATAAATGTTAAATTACCGGAAAAGTTCATAATAAACGACAATATGATTGAACTTCCCGCAGCAACACGCGAAGAAGCGGATGCAGTTGAAGTTTACTACGGACCCAACATCAAGCCGTTCCCGAAAACCTCTCCTCTTGAGAATTCACTCAAAGCAAAAGCGGTGCTCAAAGTAGGCGACAATATCACAACCGACCACATCATGCCCGCAGGAGCAAAAATACTCCCCTACCGTTCAAACATTCCGCACCTTTCACAGTTCTGTTTCCGTCAGTGCGATGAAAACTTTGCAGAGCATTGCAAGGAAGCCGGCAGCTGCGTTATAATCGGCGGCAGCAACTACGGTCAGGGATCTTCCCGTGAACATGCCGCACTCGTTCCTCTTTACCTCGGTGTCAAAGCGGTTATTACAAAGTCATTTGCAAGGATTCACAAAGCAAACCTTGTTAACGCTGGTATACTGCCTCTCAACTTCAAAAATGCTGATGATTATGAAGAAATATCGCTTAACGATGAACTTGTAATGCCCGATATCAAAAATGAGCTTATTGCCGGCGGCGATATAACCCTTATCGACAAAACAAGCGAAAAAACATTTGCCCTTGTTTGCGATGTTTCCGAAAGACAGAAAGCAATACTTGAGGCCGGCAGCCTGCTTGATTTCACCAAAAAGGAGAATAAATAATGAACGATACACAAATTCAAAACGCTCTTGATAAATTTAAAACTCTGTTGATCGAACAGAACGAACGCAATGAAAGAATTAAAGCAACAAAGGATTTCAAGGATTTTAAAAACCTTGAAAAAATAGTTATAGGCGTTTGCGGCGGTGACGGCATTGGTCCGATTATTACAAAAGAATCCGCAAATGTTCTTAAATTCATACTTAAGGATGATGTCGAAAGCGGAAAAATCGTTTTCAAGTACATCGACGGTCTTACTATCGAAAATCGCGCCAAGGTTATGAAAGCAATTCCCGATGATGTTATGGAAGAACTTAAATCCTGCGATGTGATTCTGAAGGGACCGACCACTACTCCTCAGCAGGGCGACGGTCTGCCCAATATTGAAAGTGCCAATGTTGCAATGCGCAAGGCTCTTGACCTTTTTGCGAATGTACGCCCCGTTAAAATTCCCGAAGAAGGCATTGACTGGACATTTTTCAGAGAGAATACAGAAGGTGCTTATGCCGTGGGCTCAAAGGGCGTTGATGTTGACGGCGAACTCGCTTTTGACTTTGTTGTTACCACTACCGAAGGAACCGAGCGTATCGCAAAGCTTGCATACGAGTATGCCCGCAACAACAAAAAAGACAGAGTATCAATAATTACCAAGGCAAATATTATAAAAACAACCGACGGCAAATTCCTTAACCTTTGCAAAAAAATCGGTAAAGAATATCCGGAAATCACAACTGATGAGTGGTATATTGATATAGCCACCGCAAAGCTTGTGGATAAAAAACGCAGAACTGATTTTAAAGTCTTTGTTTTACCTAATCTTTACGGTGACATCATCACGGATGAAGCAGCTGAATTTCAAGGCGGTGTAGGTACGGCCGGCAGCGCGAATATAGGTAAGAATTACGCTATGTTTGAAGCAATCCACGGCTCCGCACCGCGTATGGTGCAGGAAGGCAGAGGTCAATATGCCGACCCGTGTTCAATGCTCAGAGCAAGCGTACTTCTTCTTTCACACATCGGTAAGCAGGCCGAAGCCGACAAACTTGAAAAAGCACTTGATATTTGCATGATAAGTGAAAAGAAGCTTACTATCACCGGCAGAGATACCGGCTGCACTTGCGAAGAATTCGGCAAGTATGTTATGGATACTTTAAAAACTCTTGATTGAGGTCGATTGTATATGAAAGATTCTTCTTCAATTTCCGTTCAGGTTATAAAACGACTGCCGCGTTACCACAGATATCTTGAAGATTTGCGTAAGGCCGGCGTTGTTCGCATTTCGTCAAAAGAATTGTCGCAGCGAATGGGACTCACCGCTTCGCAGATTCGTCAGGATTTAAACTGTTTTGGCGGTTTCGGTCAGCAAGGGTACGGCTACAATATAGAGCAGCTATATAACGAAATAGGAGCTATACTCGGACTGAATAATACAGCCCGCGCCATTCTGATCGGAGCAGGTAACCTCGGCAGAGCTATTGCAACTTATCTCAAATTTGATTTTCGCAGTTTTGAGCTTATAGGAGTATTTGATAATAATATAAATATCATCGGCCAGGAAGTTGGCGGTGTAAAGATTTCGCCGATAAGCGAACTTGAGGCTTTTTGCAGTGAAAACGCCCCAACTGCCGCAATACTGTGCGTGCCGACCGAAGCGGCAAGTGATATCGTCGCAAGGCTTGTTGCGCTTGATATAAAAGGATTTTGGAATTTTTCACATTACGATATTTCTCATTATTACGATAATGTGTCGGTAGAGAACGTTCATCTCAGTGATTCATTGATGACCTTACGCTACCAAATCAAAAAATACGAAAACAGCGGAGATCAACAATGAAAAAATTAATGGATATTGATATAGCTGATATTGTACCGTTTTCCAAAGGCATTATTGTGGCTCGCAAAGATATTTTAAAAAGCGGTGAGACAAGAATCAGTTTTATAGCGTATGATGTTAAACTTGAACGCCCGACGCAAAGCACTCGCGGTGCATACCTCCTAAACAAATTCGGCGAAAACTTTGAAAAGATTGCGAAGCAGCTCGGTGATTTTCTGTACTGCGATGCTGTAGTTTTACCCAACAAACATGTAGCCGTTTCATTTACGAGCGGAGAAATCGGCTTGTTTAACGATAAAGGCGACCTTTACTGGACGGGCGATTTATTTTACAAAGATTGCCCCGTAAGCGGCATAGCTTCAGAGGGAAAATACATTTGGTGTACAGTTCCGGACAACAACTGCATTGTACGTTATTCCCCGGCGACCGAAAAAATCGTTCTGCGTATAGGCGGCGATTCGTCAACTGCCTTTCTCCACCCGGTCAGCATAGTGAATTATGATGATATCCTTTATATATGCAATTACAAATCATGTAAGGTGAGAACTGTCAGCTTAAAGGACTTCACCGTTTCGGATTATAAAACTTTTGAAGAACCTGTTTACAAATATATAAAGACAAATGACCGTGAACTCACAGAACTTGAGTCCGGCGTATATATGCTGTAACAATTCCTCGAAAAAACACAATAAATATTTAAAAATGTCTTTACAAACACAATATTTTGTATTATCATAATAACAGTTACTTTTAAGACGATCCGGGAGATCGACAAGGTTTATGAGAATACAGCATTAAGTGCGCCTTGTCGGATTACGGCAAGGCGTTTTTTTAAGGAGTGAAAAATGTGCATTTTAAAGCTGAAATCATGGATTCATCTTCCGTGAAACGTTCACTTGTGCGCATAGCTCACGAAATTACCGAAAAAAACAAGGGCATTGAAAATCTTGTACTTATCGGAATACGCCGCCGCGGGCTTCCTCTCGCCGAAGAAATTTCTAAGAACATTGGTATTTTTGAAGATTCGACTCCACCTGTCGGTGAACTTGACATTCGACATTATCGTGACGATTTAATCAAAGACAGCGAATTGCCGGTTGTTGAACCCACTGCCCTGCCGTTTGATGTAACGGGCAAAAATATTGTTCTTGTAGATGATGTTATTTACACCGGCAGAACGGTACGCGCTGCTATCGAAGCAATTTTCTCATTAGGCAGACCTGCAAGGATTCAACTTGCCGTGCTTGTTGACCGCGGCCACCGCGAGCTGCCGATTCGCCCGGATTTTGTTGGGAAAAATGTTCCGACAGCGAGTAACGAAGTAATTTCCGTACAGATTCCCGAGTATGACGGAAAGTTGTGCGTTGAGTTATATCAGAATTAAACACGGTTATTTGCCGCAAGGCTTTTAATAAATTCAATTTGGGGGAAATAATATGAAACTTATTTACGACATCAAAGACAAACCGAAGCCCGGTCAGCTTATAGTATTCGCTTTCCAGCAGCTTCTGGCAATTCTCGCGGCAACAATCGTTGTTCCGGTTATTATCAACGGCAACGCCGGTCTTACCGGTGCGGAAGCCATGAGCCAGTCCGCCGCTCTTTTAGGTGCAGGCGTCGGCACAATCGTTTATCTTCTTTTCACAAAATTCAGAAGCCCTGTTTTCCTCGGCTCATCCTTTGCTTTCCTCGGCTCTATGACGGCTGCCTTTGCCGGTGCCGTTTCCGCTCAACTTGGTTATGTGGGCTTAATTTTAGGTGCTGCGTTTGCCGGTCTTGTTTATGTTGTTATAGCTGTCATCGTTAAAGTTGCAGGCGTAAACTGGATTGAAAAGCTCATGCCCAAGCAAGTTATCGGTCCTACGGTTGCTATTATCGGTCTCGGTCTTGCCGGTTCGGCTATCGGTGACCTTCAGAAAGGTAAATTTTTAATTCCGCAAGTTTCAGAGATTATTGCAGACGGAGTAATAGTTGAAAAAACCGATATGGTTTCTTCCGCAAATCCTCTTATTGCTGTTCTTTGCGGACTTATCGCGCTTTTTGTTGTAATGATTTGCTCTGTATACGGCAAAAAAACAGCTAAACTCATTCCTTTTATCATAGGCATACTCGCCGGCTATGCTGCAGCATCGATTTTTACTGTAATCGGTATGACAACAAACAATGACGCTCTTAAGCTCATTGATTTCAGCGCATTTTCAAATTTAAAATTATTCAGTGTACCTGAATTCACATTCCTTAACGCCGCCAAGGGATTGAATGAAGTTGATGCGACTTATATTGCCAAAATTGCTTTGGCTTATATTCCGGTTGCTTTCGTTGTATTTGCTGAACACATTGCCGACCATAAAAATATTTCTTCTATTATTGAGAAAGATCTTCTTAAAGAACCCGGTCTTCACAGAACGCTTCTCG
>JAZUJG010000093.1:0-10238 GCA_045642645.1 Acutalibacteraceae bacterium
CGTATCTCGCGGCAGGCTGCTATGCCGTCAAGCACGGGCATCATAACATCGAGTATAATAAGGTCATAGTCATTGAGTTCCGCCAAATCCGCGGCATCCCTGCCGTTTTCGGCAACGGTAACATCAAAGCCGTTCGCCGTAAAATAGGTTTTTACGGTTTCGGCTATTTTATAATCGTCATCGGCAAATAAGATTTTATACAATGCTCTGCCCCCTTTCGAGTTTATTATAAAGCGACTGTTGTAGAATATGGTTGATTTGACGGTTATACGAGTATAGGTAGGTGCTCTCGTTTCGAAATTTCCTTATATATCAAGGTTTTTGGCTCACAAAAAACGAACGATAGAAGTTCCTGCTTTTTATGCTCGAAACTGCCCTTGGAATAATTAACATAGTTATTCCAAATGAGATAGTTGTTCAAGTATTTTGTTGAAACGCCTCTAAACGGAAACATAAACGCTTTAATTCGGCTGTGATAACTATTTATATGTGCAAGATTGTAAATCCCGCCTAAAGTGTGTTTCCCTGAGGGAATTTGATGCAAAATCAAGTCATTATTCTTTGAAAATTTCTTGTATGCAGAAGCACTATCAGTAACTATATTACTGTGAGGTGCTATTCTTCCAGAGAAAACGCCTTCAAGCCCCGCAACCTTAACTCTTGACAGATTAGAGATTTTAGCGATTGAAAGTCCATTTCTACTTACCGCACAAGGCACACACACCTTGTCCTTGGACAGGCCGCGTTTCTTCGCTTCGCTCGTATTGTGGTTAATAGGTGCTCGTGGCATCACGAAACTGCTTTTTGAATGATTTCCCTTGTATGAAACCGAGAAAAACGTTTCATCTGCTTCAATTAATCCTTCTAAATGAACAGAATTAGCCATTGTTTGAAGGGTATCAAGTATTTTGTGACGCCAAACAAAAGCAGTTTTAAGACTGATATTACATTTTGCAGCGGTAACGCGTAAACTACTACCCATCATCATACAATCTATGTATTCGTCCCAAGTATCCATATCTTTACGAGTACCAGACACTATACTATTCGATGTGCAGATGAACGATTTACCGCAATCCTTGCAGATATATCTTTGTGTGCCATCTTTTCGTTTGCCATTACGAACCACATTTATTGAGCCGCAATGAGGGCATACTCTGCCGGTCACGAAACGAGTGCCTTCAACAAACTCTTTTACACTAAAGCTTGTAGCTTTTGATGTGCCTATTATTGCCATTTTAACCGCGTACTGTTCTGCGGGGGTTAACAATGAATAGTCCGAAAGGACTGTTTTAGATGTTGGTATAAAAATCACCTCTAAGATTATTATACCACGATATTTACGCCATATCAACCATTAGCGACAACAGTCGCATTATAAAAAACGGTTGTGTGGATATTGTGTGGATTTATAATTATTTTTTCTCATATCAAACATTACCGCAAATGTATAAAGCTGTTGACAAAAGAGTTCACCGGGCGTGGTGTAAATAATTATCATTCGATACAAGTATACCATAAAAAATTACTGAATTTGCAATAATTCTCAAAATGCAAATACCAACCCGGCAGCTGCAAACAAACCGAACCGCCGTCAAATAAAAGCAAGAGCCTGCAAAAGTCAAACTTTCACAGGCTCTGAAATTTCAGCGACTTAATATTTATCCACGCTTTCAACATCCAAAACAAACACTATTGCGCCGCCTACGGCAACCTCGGTGGCGAGGTCATCCTCACGCAGTCCCCTGCCGAACGCGGCGGTGGAGGGTGCTACATGCGAACGCTTCTGCGAATGTTCTTTTATTATGGACTTGACCTGCGGAACTTTTTCATCATCGGCACCGATGAGGAATGTGGTATTGCCCACCATTAAAAAGCCGCCCGTGGTGGAAAGCTTTGTAACGGTAAAGCCCTCCTTTGTGAGCGCCGAGGATACCAGGGCGCTGTCATCGTTATTGACTATTGCTATAACTAATTTCATACTTGCAACCTCCTTAAATCTTCGGCATTATAAGCTTTTGGCTTTTCTTGTCGAGCTTGGTGTAATCGGGTATTTCGTAACGGTTATCATTGGCATCCTTAATGAGTATACGGTTATCGTAAAGCGGCTTGATTGCCGTTATATGATTGCGTATTTCGAATGTGAAAACGCCCTTGTCGGTTTCCGCCGTCCACATCCATATTTTGAACTTTTCGCTCATTTTTATGAACTTTGTGATGCGCGGTATCATATAGTATTCATCAAGGCATTTTTCGATTACCGCCTTTGATTCCGGCAGTAAATCATCGATATTTCTGATAATGGCTATTTCGTTGCCCTCGGTATCGATAAGCGAAATGTACTTACGCAAGCCGGTTATGGGGAACATACGCCGTGCTTCAAGCTCGGTGAATTTTTCGCCGGAGAAAAACTCGGCATCAACAAAAACCACGTCGTTCGGTGTAAAGCGGACCTCGGGGCCCTCAATATATTTCGGCATATTCTCCCCTCCTTATTCAAAGTTTTCTTCAGCCTTGCGCTTCTGAAGCTGTTCGCCCATAGACTGAATTTCAACAAGTCTGTAATATTTGCCCTTCATTGCGAGCAGCTCCTCGGGAGTGCCGCACTCGATGATTTCGCCCTTATCAACAACCACTATTTTATTCGCTTTACGCAAGGTGGAAAGACGGTGCGCTATCATAAGCGTTGTTCTGCCGCTTATGAGCCTTTCGATAGCACCCTGAATAAGATGCTCGGTTTCGGAGTCGACCGCGGCGGTCGCTTCATCAAAAATAAGAATACTCGGATTTTTAAGCACCGCACGCGCAATGGAAACTCGCTGGCGTTCGCCGCCGGAAAGTCCCACGCCGCGCTCGCCGAGCATAGTGTCGTAAGCATCGGGAAGCTTTGCGATAAATGTATGGCAGTTTGCGACCTCGGCTGCGTGTATGACCTGCTCAACATGGGCATTGTTGCTGCCGAATGCAATGTTATTGAAGACGGTATCGCGGAACATCATAGGCTCCTGCTGAACGTAGCCTATTGAGTCGCGGTAATATTTAAGGTCAATATTGCGTATATCCTTACCGTCAACGAGGATTTCACCATCGTATTCATCATAATAACGCATAAGAAGATTTATAAGCGTTGACTTGCCTGAGCCTGTGGTACCGACTATGCCGACAATATCGCCCGGCTCAATGGTGAGGTTGATGTTACTGAGCACCTTTTTGGAACGGTCGAATGAGAAATTGACATTCTTGAACTCGATTTTACCTTCAATACGGTCAAGCTTGTTGCCCTCACCGAAGTTATGCTCCGGCTCGGCATCGATTATATCGAGAATCTTTTCCGCGGAGGCGAGAGTGTTCTGGTATGTATCGCTCATATTCGCAAAGAAGTTTACGGGGTTGTAGAACATACTTGCATAGGATATGAACGAAACAAGCAGACCGAGCGAAATCTGACCGTCGCCGTTTATAACCATATTGCCGCCGAGGAACCATATAACTATGGAGCCGCAGGTGACAAGGAATGTAATAAGTGACGGGAAAATTGCGGCGGGAACGGCGACCTTTTTATCCTCGCTGTACCAATCATCGCAAAATGCGGAGAACTTGGAAATGGTGCGTTTTTCATCGGTAAAAGCCTTGATTACGCGCACACCGGGTATGGAGTTTGCAAGCACGGTGGAAATCGACGAGCTGCGGCGCCACAGGCGCATATACTTGGGACCGACTATTTTACCGAACATTCTGCCCGCAAATACAACAACCGGCACGGGTATCAGTGAAAACAGCGCAAGCTTCCAGCTCATGCCGAACATTATCACCACAAGACCTACAAGGGTAAACGCCTGTACAACTGCTTCCTGCGAGATTTTCATAATAAACTGCTGAATTACGGAAGCATCGGAGTTTACTCGGTTGATTACGGAGCCTGTTGAGATTTTATCGTAAAAGCTCAACGGCAGGTACTGCGCTTTGGCGTAGATATCCTTTTTAAGGCTCAAGACCATTCTGTCACCCGTAAGGCGCAGCTTATATGAACGGAAGCCGTTGATTACATAGTTTACTATGTAAACGGTCATAAGCATCATAAGAACGGAAACGAGCTTGGACGGATTTTTGTTGGGAATAACATCATCGACCATTATCTTGGTGATGTACGGCGGCACAAGTGAAAGAGCCGTACAGACCACGGAAAGAAGCATACAAATTACAAGCTGCTTTTTCTCCGGTATGACATATTTCTTGAATTTGCTGACAAGCTTATCCTTTGAAGCACAGTTTATACACTCTGCATCGGGATTGGCGAGTTTTCTGCCGCATTTGGGGCAGAAGCAGCGCTGCTTGTGGTAAACCGCCTTTACGGTTTCGGCTTCATCCTCTAAATTGCCGCCGTCATTCAGATTATTTATGAACGATGCCGCGGCATCGGCAACCTCTGCAGAGGCATAGGTAAAACGCAGAAGCGTGTCCCTGCCGCCGGATTTGAAAAACACCTTGAACATTGCGTTACCGTAAAGCCTTTTTACCTTGGCTTCTTTGATATCGCAATAATCAACGCTTGCAACCGTAAGGCGGCATTCATCAAATGAAATAACGCGTTTTTCGGTAAATGCGAGCATGGATTCGGCATATTTACCGTTAAGGTTAAGGTCGCCCACAACTATGAAAAGCGCCTGCTCGCCGCGCAGCTCTGCCTGCAATTTTTCCTCAAAACATCGGGGAACGGGTTTATTTGATATAGTTCCGTCCATAATAACACCCCCATATTCAACCCCATTATACCATTATAAAAACAAAAGTAAACCACGGAATAATGCACAAGGTATTTCCGAAATATAAGTATATTTTGGACAATATTCCTCTTAACACCATTGTTCTGAGGATAGGAAAAAAGATGCAGATGTGCCGTTCTTCGCCCGACAGGCGTATATGGATACGCCGAGGGCAAAAACGGTGCAAGAAAAAACGAAAGTATTTACATAAAAAACGGGAATTCGGATTGATTCCTTTTTACACTACATTGTAATGTAGAGAAACAACCGAATTCCCGTATATTTATTTCGTTTTTTCGTTCTGCGCTTTTTTACATCCTCAGTGCTTGCTGTTTTCGTCGCGCTCGCGTATAACAAATCTCACGGGCGTGCCCTCAAGCCCGTACACCTCGCGTATCTGATTCTCAATATAACGCTGGTAGCTGTAATGGAAAAGCTCGGCGTTATTTACGAAGCAAACGAACGTGGGCGGTCTTGTGGAAGCCTGAGTCATATAGAATATTTTAAGGCGCTTACCTTTATCCGTAGGCGGCTGAACGCGCAGTGTTGCGGCGGCAAGAATTTCGTTAAGCTGACCGGTTTTAATGCGCATGGCGTTCTGTGTATCAACGAATTTAATAAGCTCGTAAAGTCTGTCGATGCGCTGACCGGTTTTTGCGGATATAAATATAATAGGCGCATAGCTCATAAACGAAAAATCGTTCATAAGTTTTTTGCGGTAAGAGTCCATTGTCTTGCCGTCTTTTTCGTAGGCATCCCATTTATTTACGGCTATAATGCAGCCCTTGCCCTGCTCGAGTGCTATGCCGGCAACTTTACTGTCCTGCTCGGTGAAGCCCTCAACGGCATCTATCATAATAACACACACATCGGCTCTTTCCACCGCCATTTCGGTACGCAGAACGCTGTATTTTTCAACGGCATCCTCCACCCTTGATTTACGGCGAAGACCAGCGGTATCTATAAACATAAATTTGCCGTAGTCATTTTCAATGAAGCTGTCGGTAGCATCGCGTGTGGTGCCTGCAATATCGGAAACTATCATACGCTCCTCGCCTATTATCTTATTAACAAGCGAAGATTTGCCGACATTGGGCTTGCCGATAACGGCAACCTTGATGTAATCATCCGCATCCTTATCCTCGGCAAGATATTCTGCAGGAAGATGCTCGAGCACCTCGTCAAGCAAATCACCCGTACCGTGACCGTGAACTGATGAAACGGGAATCGGATCGCCCAAGCCCAGATTATAGAACTCATAAAGCTCGGCAGGCGGAGCGCCGACAGAGTCGCACTTATTGACCGCAAGGACTATCGGCTTGCCGCTTTTCTGAAGCATTGCGGCAACCTCGGCATCGGTGGCAACAACGCCGTCGCGCACGTCGGTAACAAGGATTATGACATTGGCACTGTCTATGGCGAGCTGTGCCTGACGACGCATCTGCGAAAGGATTATATCGGTTGAATACGGCTCGATACCGCCCGTATCCACAAGCAGCATTTTATGCCCGAGCCATTCACATTCACCGAAAATACGGTCGCGCGTAACACCGGGGGTATTATCGACTATTGCAAGGCGTTTGCCCGTAAGCTTATTGAAAAGTGTGGATTTGCCGACATTGGGTCTGCCGACTATTGCGACTACCGGTCTTGCCATTACTCTGCACCTCCTGTTAAACATTGCAAAAGAACCGCGCCGTCATTTTTAACGGGCGTTATTTTTATATTCAGCCGCTGCGAAAGCTCGCCGAGCGTAACATCATCAAGGAACTTATCGCCCTCGCTGCGAAGTGAAACGCGCGGTATAAGAAGCTCATCGCCGAGCGGTTTATTTTCGAGATTACTTAAAAGGTCTTTGCCCGTAAGGAGCCCTGCAACCGTTACGGTGTAACCGAAAAAGTCGTTTTCGACCTTAATGACATTAACATCAAGTCCGCTGAATTTGCAGCACGCTGCATCGCAAAGTTTTTTTATAAGCGGATAAGCCGCTTCACCCGTTGCGATACTCACGCGGCGGTTTATATTACGCGGCTCTGCTGCATTGAGTGCGGTATTGAACTCACTTTCAAGGAGTGCGCACATACCCACGCCGTTGTCAAGCTGCGAAAAATCGCCGTAATAGCCGGCATCCGGCAGCTTTCTGCCGCTGATAAGGTAAAATTCATCGGAAGCAAAAGCAAGCGTTTTGCCGCCGTTATAGTAGGCGTAGTGGGCATTGAATTCATCTATAATATCAAGCACCGCTGCCGCCTCTTGCGGATTGTAGCATTTAAGCTGCGGCAAGCCCTCGCGGTATTTTGTAAGCCCGACGGGCACCGCGGCTATGCTTTTTATGTGCGGTGAATATTTTGAAAGCTCCTCAAGCGAAAAGCGAAGCTCCGCGCCGTCATTTATACCCGGGCAAAGCACAAGCTGAACATTCATATCTATACCGCCGTCAAAGAAACGGTCGAGTATTTTAAGCGACTCCCCTGCGTGCGGATTCTTCATCATATCCACACGAAGCGCGGGATTCATGGTGTGCACAGATATATTGACGGGCGAAATGTGCATATCCGTTATGCGCTGAATTTCGCGTTCGCTCAACGCGGTAAGAGTTATATAGTTGCCGAACAGAAACGACATACGCGAATCGTCATCTTTAAAATAAAGCGTGTCGCGCATTCCCTCGGGCATTTGGTCTATAAAGCAGAAAATACACTTGTTTTTGCAGGAGTGCTGCTTATCCATAAGGTAAGTTTCAAATTCAAGACCGATATCCGAAAGCTCGCTGCTTTTGCGGATATTTACGGTGTACTCACTAAGACCGCGTTTAAGCTCCAGCCTGAGCTTTTTGGACTGAATGAAGAAGCGGTAATCGAGTACATCAAATATTTCGCTGCCGTTTATTTTAAGCAGAACATCGCCTGCGGCGATACCTGCATTTGCGCCGTATGAACCGCCGCAAACGCCCGAAATAATCACCGACATATTCACCGCCCCTTTCATTTAATGCCCAATAGGGCGGGGAGAATTCTCTCACCGCCCTTAAAAATCAGGAAAAGATTATTCTTCTACGGTAACGATCTGCTTGCCGTTGTAGTAGCCGCAGGAAGCGCAGAGTCTGTGCGGTCTCTTATATTCGCCGCATTTGGGGCACTTTACGAGTGCTGCTGCGTCCATCTTCCAGACGTTGGATCTTCTCTTATTCTTTCTTGCTTTGGAAACGTGTCTTTTCGGTACTGCCATGAGTTTTGACCTCCTTATTTAATGCTTACGCTGAAATGTTAATTGTCGAGCAGCTGTGCCAGTGCCGCCCACCTCGGATCCATGGGCTCTTTACAGCTGCACTGTTCGTTGTTAAGATTTTTACCGCAGATATGGCACAAACCTTTGCAATCCTCTTTGCACAAAAACTTGCCCGGAAGAGCGAGATTGACATCTTCTTCAACAAGGTCGTTGAGTTCAAGCCTTAAATTCGGCACAACGGTGTAATCGTCGTTGTCGTCATTATTAAGTTCGCGCACAAGGATGTGTTCGAGTTCCACGGTAAATTCGCGGCTGACATCCTCGGCACAACGGTCGCAAGGCGCTTCGTAAAGAAAGCCCGCCTGCCCTTTGAGTGTAACAATGCCCGCCTTGTTGCTGACATTGCCATTTACACGAACCGGCTTTTGTATGGGGCAAATGCCCGACACCTCAACATGCGAAAGAGAAAGTTCATAGTCAAACGGAACCTTCAGCCCCTCTGTATTAAAGACGGATTCAAGTTCAATAACCATACATACTACCTCTCAACATACCCAAGTATTATATAATTGAAACTCAGTTTTGTCAATAAAAATTTACAAAAAATCGCTATTATATTCAATAAAAAACGCTGCGCTCCCCTGTATTACGGAGAGCGCGGCTTATCAATCGAACAAAATCAGATTTTCTGAGCGAAATCGAAAATCTCCGCAGGGATATCCGCTTCATCCTCGGAAACGGTGAATACGAAATCAGCGCCGCTGACTTCGGAAAGCTTGCTGACCTTTTTAAGAAGATCTGCGAGTTTTTCATTGTCCTTGCCGATAATTTTAAGTGTTGCGTCAACAAAAACCTCGGTAATATCGTGGTCCTGTGCGATGATGCCGCAAAGCATACCGTAGAATGCATCGCCGCCCTCAACGCCGTAACGCTCTGTTTCGATAAGTCTTGCTCTGTGGGTTACCTCATATGTAAGTAACGGGGATTTTTCGATACAAACAACCGTTCCGTCGCTCTTTGCGACTGCTTCGTTGATGAGTGCGATGAGTTTTTTTGTTTTGCCGGAACCTTTGTTGCCGATAATGAGTGATACCATAGATTTTATACCTCCGTTATTTTTTCACACCTTACGGTGTAAAATACTGTTAGTTGCCGAGCCTTGCTTCAAGCTCTGCCTTGTGCGCCTCGTAACCGGGCTTGCCGAGAAGCGCAAACATATTTTTCTTGTAGCTTTCAACGCCGGGCTGGTCAAAGGGGTTTATACCGAGAATGTAACCGGAAACCGCACACGCCTTTTCAAGGAAATAGACGAGATAACCGAAGTTGTATTCATCCATTTTGCCGACATTGAGTACCATATTGGGAACGCCGCCGTCGGTATGTGCGAGCACAGTGCCGAGGAAGGCTTTTTTGTTTACAAAATCAAGAGTTTTGCCTGCCACGAAATTAAAGCCGTCGCCGTTTTCGGGATCGAGACCGATAACGAGTTCCTCTTTGGGTTCATCGAACATAACGACCGTTTCAAACATAACACGCTCGCCCTGCTGAACGAACTGACCGAGCGAATGAAGGTCGGTGGAAAAAACTGCCGATGACGGATAAAGTCCCTTGCCCTCTTTGCCCTCGCTCTCACCGAAAAGCTGCTTGAACCACTCGTTCATAAGAGTGTAGTCGGGCTCGTAGGAAATCATCATTTCAACGGATTTGCCGCCGCGGTAGAGAATATTGCGCATTGCGGCGTATTTGTAGCAATCGTTTGTGTAAACATCGCCGTCCGCAAGGTCTTTTCTTGCATCTGCGGCGCCGTTCATCATAGCATCAATATCTATGCCGGCAACTGCTATGGGCAGGAGGCCGACAGCCGTAAGCACCGAGTACCTGCCGCCGACATCGTCGGGGATAACGAAGGTTTCGTAGCCCTCACGGTCGGAAAGCTCTTTAAGAGTGCCGCGCGCCTTGTCGGTGGTGGCGTAAATGCGCTTTGCGGCTTCTGCCTTGCCGTACTTCTTTTCAAGTAAATCCTTAAACACTCTGAAAGCTATTGTGGGCTCGGTGGTAGTGCCGGATTTTGAAATAACATTTACGGAGAAATCTCTGCCCTCGCAGAGCTTGACCGCCTCGGCAAGAGCCGATGATGAAAGAGTATTGCCGGCGAAATAAATCTCCGGCTTAGAGAATTTATTGTGATTCTGCGACTTGCAGAACTCGATGGCTGCCCTTGCGCCGAGGTATGAGCCGCCTATGCCT
>JAZUJG010000094.1:0-29750 GCA_045642645.1 Acutalibacteraceae bacterium
AAGACGGCGAAATATATGTTTCGTTTTGTTAAATTGATATATTGTAAATTTTGAAAAAAGTTGTAAAATTTTATCATCAAGTATAAATATGCATATAATAACAATGCGGCATTTTTACTAATACTCAGAAACGGAGAAAACAATATGAACCCATATATTGAAAAAACAATCGAAAAAGTTAGAGCGAATAACGCTAATGAGCCTGAATTTATTCAAACGGTCGAAGAGGTCTTGAGATCTGTCGAACCGGTTGTCAATCAGCATCCCGAATATGAAAAATATGACATTCTCGGCAGAATGACCGAACCTGACAGATGCATAACTTTCCGTGTGACTTGGGTAGATGATGCAGGCAATGTACAGGTCAACAGGGGATACCGTTTTCAATTCAACAATGCTATTGGCACATATAAAGGTGGTTTGAGGTTTCACCCGTCCGTTTACAGCGGCATTATGAAATTCCTCGGATTTGAGCAGACTTTCAAAAACTCGCTTACAGGTCTTCCCATAGGCGGCGCAAAAGGCGGCTCCGACTTTGACCCAATCGGTAAGAGCGACGCAGAGGTTATGCGCTTCTGCCAGGCATTTATGACAGAACTCTATAAATTTGTCGGACCCAGCCTCGATGTTCCCGCGGGCGATATCGGTGTCGGCGGCAGAGAAATCGGCTACCTTTTCGGTCAATACAAGCGCATTAAGAGCTCGTTTGAAAACGGTGTACTTACAGGTAAAGGAATTCAATACGGCGGCTCACTTATCAGACCCGAAGCAACGGGTTACGGCGCTGTGTATTATCTTAACGAAGTTCTCAACCATTTCGGAGACAGTATTGAAGGCAAAATTGTTTCAATATCCGGTTATGGTAATGTTGCCTGGGGCGTTGCCAAAAAACTTGCTCAACTCGGAGCAAAGGTTGTAACTCTTTCCGGTCCCGAAGGATATATTTATGATCCCAACGGTGTTTCTACCGACGAAAAAATCAATTATATGCTTGAGCTCAGAGCAAACGACGATTTAACTCTTGCCGATTATGCCGAAAAATTCGGTGTTGAGTTCTTCCCCGGCGAAAAACCCTGGAACACCAAGGCTGACATTATTATGCCTTGTGCCACTCAGAATGAAGTGACAATGAAAGAAGCTGAGTGGATAGTTAATAACGGTGTTGAATATTACATCGAGGTTTCCAATATGCCTACCACCAACGATGCTCTTTCTTACCTGAAAGAAAACTGCAAAGCGGTCGCTCCCTCCAAGGCAGTTAACGCCGGCGGTGTTGCTGTATCTGCACTTGAAATGAGCCAGAATGCAATGAGATACAGTTGGTCGGCTGAAGAAGTTGACAGTAAGCTTCACACTATAATGAAGAATATTCACGATAATTCGGTTGCAGCAGCCAATGAGTTTAACCTCGGCTACGATCTTGTTGCGGGTGCAAATATCTGCGGCTTTAAAAAAGTTGCCGATGCAATGGTTGCACAGGGAATTATATAATAAATTTATAATATTTTAAACAGAGGCGTAAACAAATTGTTTTACACCTCTGTTTTTTAATTAGTTAAGAAATTATGTCAAATATATTACATATTGTGCATTTCATTGACTTTTTTTGTAAATAATGGTATTATAAATTGATTTAAGATGTAGTAATCTGTTCACAATCGGAGGCAATTATATGCGAAATACAACGGCTGTATTTTTCACAAACGAAGCTGATAAGCACACTGAACTCATAAATATGTTGAAAACCGCTTGTGATGTTGATATTTGCTCCTATTCGTCGGAAAGCTGGAATGATGTCGACTTTTACGCAAACAGTAATGTTGCCTTCATTCTTGATGAAATTCCAAATGACAATGTTGTATCCAAAGATGCTATTTGGATTCTCTCTAAACTTACCGAGGATGGTTTATTTTCGGAAATACCGGTTCTCTTTACAACATTCGAAGCTATGTACAGCTTTGAAAGCAGGGGATTCTCATCGTTTGCTTCAGATATTTTTCCCGTTCCGCTGGACTTTGAGACGGCGCGCCGCCGTTTTGATAATATTTGTGAAATCCGACAGTTGAAGCGTCAGCTTTTAAATATGTCTCAAATTCACACAAAACGCATACTAAACCAGGCAAGCAAGCTCAAAGAGCAAAACAACAAAATGAAAAATATAAACTATGAGCTTGTTGAATTACTTGTTGCTGCGATTGAGAGCCGCGATCTTGAGAGCGGGCAGCATATCAAAAGAATCAGATATTTCACAAGAGCATTACTTGATCAAGTTATTGAGAACTGTCCCGAATACAATATATCCAAGGAACAAGCTGAGTATATTTACTATGCATCTTCAGTGCATGATGTGGGGAAAATTGCAATTCCCGATGCGATTATGCTGAAGCCTGCGCGTCTTACAAAGGAAGAATTTGAAGTAATGAAGACACACACCACCAGAGGTGCCGATTTACTTTCTATGCTTGATGATATAAGCGACAGTAACCCGTATTTCAAATACTGCCAGGAAATTTGCCTTAATCACCATGAAAGATGGGACGGAAAGGGGTATCCTCGCGGTCTCAAAGGCGATGAAACACCGATTTCGGCACAAATTGTGGCAGTATGTGATTGTTATGATGCTTTAACGAGTCACCGCCCTTATAAAAATGCCCTTTCTCACGAAGAAGCGGTCGAGCTTATCACGGGTGGCGCTTGCGGCGCATTTTCACAAAAGCTTATGAATTGTTTTGAAGCGGCTTTACCCGAATTTGCAAGAATCGAAAGTGAATTCAAAAGTGTTGCATCCGCTGAGCAAAAAAATGTGCCGCAGGAAATTGCTTCGTCTGCCGATTCGCACAATGAAGTCGAAAAAACTGATTTCTCATGTGGTGAACGCGTTGTATTAAACGCATTTGATATAATCTTTAATGCCGACATTGACAACGACAATTTTGAGATTCTCAAAGGAGATTGGAAAAGTTATTTTCCGTATATTCCCAAGAACTTTACCGAAGCCGTTTCTCAAATAGTTAAGGTTTGTCACCCTGCCGATTGTGCAAGATTTGATAATAATTTTAATATTCCGTATTTCAATAAAATCGTTGGAAAAGGCAAAACAAAGGCACGTATAGAATTCCGAACAGCTAAAGACGGTAATGAAAAACTTGTTATCGGTTTTGTTGTGTTTACATTGAATGACAGTCATGAAGTATCTTCGGTGTACGGTGCTTTCAATATTTATTCGGAAGATGAAATTAAGTTCGATATTACCCAGGGCTTCGGCGTATCCGATGCCTTGACGGGTTTATTAACTCAGAACGCGTTCAACGAAGCTGTTGACGAATTTATAAAGCTCAATCCGGCATCGAAAAATGTAATGATTTACATAGATGTTGACAATATGAGTCTTATAAACAGTTCACTCGGTTATGAGTACGGCAACAACCTTATTAAAGAATTTGCCAATAAACTCCGCTCACTAAATCAAAAAAATATTATAGTTTGCAAAGGTCCGTCGGATAAGTTCTATTTATTCGTTGAAAACATTTCACACCAAAGTCAGCTTGTTCTTTTCATAGAAAAATTACATCAGGATCTCAGAAAACCGTTCAAGACTCCGTATGAAAGCGGAATTTTCACGGCAACAATGGGCATTTCGCGTTATTCGGTTGACGGAAAAGATTGCAAGCACCTCCTTATGACTGCCGAATATGCCGCTACATCTGCGAAACTTAACGGAAACGGCGCTTATGCATTTTATAATGCAGGTATGAAAAATGCACTTGCACTCTCCGAAAAGAGCGAGCGAACTGCTGAAAATTCGGCAATTGAACCGAGATTTGTCCCTGTAACTGATTCGGTGAGCAAAGAAATTGTTTACTATGACTTTGTTCCGTTTACGGTTTACGATAATGCCGTTAATGTTAACCCTGAGGTTTTTTACGACCTCAACAAAAATGATAAAAGTAATAAAAACAAGAGTTTTCTTGCATTTAAAACAATCGCATACATGCTTTTGGGGATGAAAACGGCAGGTAAACAAGTTCCGCCGGTGGCAATCTATACCTTGTTTGCACCCGAAGATATATCGGGACTTACACAGGAACTCAAGAATTTTGTTCGCGATAACGACTGCACGGGTCTTGACATCTGCATAATGCTTCCTCAGGATTTTGTTGACGGTGTTTCGGTGCGAAGATTGACAACATTTTCAAAATTTATCAATCAATGCGGATTCAGCCTCGGATTATATCTTGTCGGTGCAAGGTACATTCACAACACATGTTATGTTGAAAACATTTTCAAGCGCTATGTTGTGACTCCGGAGATATTCAGCCATTCTATTTCTTACGGAACCGACATTTATTATGATATTGAAACAATTAATCACTTGCGCAGTGCTGTTTCCGATGTAACAATACCGGGTGAAAACATTGGGTTAAGCTGTGATAAATTACATAAACTCGGCTGTAAGTCATTTTCAATCACCGGTGAAGTGCTTGTTGGTTCAGAAGCTTTGTTGGATGACTTTGATAAACGCTCAAATGCAGTAAACAAGTCCGTTTCATATTCCAATTCATCGGTTAGTGAAATTGACCCGATGATGTTCTATCTCGATTTCCTTCGCAGTGAGAGTGTTTACGGTATTTACAATATTAACACCGACAGCATTGCTTTATCTTCAAATGTTAATAAAGTATTCGGTTTTGATATATTTAATCACATCTCCAACGGAGCTACGGTGAAATTCCAGAACTTGATTCATCCGGATGATATCGAATTTGTACTTGCCGAACTTGCCAAACTGAAGATTTCGCTTTCGGTCACTCGTTTTGAAATCAGACTTATTGCCGATTCGCATGCATATTCTTACCGGAATTATGAAGCAACTGTATTTTGTGTGGTCGATGACAAGGGTGTACCTGTCAGATTCCATATGATATTTATGCCAAAATCATAATTTTGATTTTAATTCCTCCAATACTCTTTTTTCAATGCGTGAAACATAAGATCTTGATATTTTAAGTTCGTCGGCGATTTCCTTTTGTGTCAACGGTTCTTTGCCGTCGAGTCCGTACCGTCGTATTATTATCAAACGGTCTCGTCTGCCTTTGATTTCATTCACGAGTTTCACAAGTTTTACAATCTTGGTTTTGGTATCTATATCTGCTATTATATCGTTATCGGTACATATTATTTCCATCAATGTCATAGGGTTTCCTTCGCTGTCTGTATCAATCGGCTCACTTATCGATATTTCCTGTGAGATTTTTTTACAACTTCTGAAATACATCAGTATTTCATTTTCAATGCAGCGTGAACAATATGTGGCAAGTTTGGTTCCCTTTTGCGCATCGAAACTGTTGATTCCTTTTATCAGTCCAATTGTTCCTATCGAAATCAAATCATCCTGCTCACTGTAATTTGAATAATACTTTTTAATTATGTGGGCAACAAGTCTTAAATTATGTTCAATCAATTTTTCCTTTGCATTTTTATCGCCGTTTTCAAGTAAGATGAGCATTTTAGCTTCTTCGTCGGGGCTTAAAGGTGCAGGGAAGGATTCATCATTGGTTACTTGCAAAATCAAGCAAAGCATATTATTTAAAGCGGATATTATATCCATACTATCACCTCGTTTAAATCTATGCTTTTATCTATAAAAATTGCAAGTCCGTAAAAAAGAGTGAGCGAATGAAAAAATTTGAACAATTCAGTTCCACAATACGAGTTTCCGCATTGTTGATTTTCGGCATTGCCGCAACCATTATTTACTATTTTATTTGGAATGCTTTTTACAACTTAAAAGTTTTTGAACATCCGTATATCGGTACGGGTAAATTATTCATTATTGCCGTTTATTTTATAATTCTGATTGTTTGCGGAGTATTTTTAGGTGCTTCAAGAATAGATAAACTGCGTAAGGGTGAAATTATTTTCAATTGCGTTGTTGCGCTCATTTTTACTGATTGCATCGCTTATTCTCAGGTTTGCCTCATAGCATCAAAATTCGTCAACATAATTGGTATGGTTTATATACTCATCTGTCAAGCGGCATTTTTACTTTTGTGGGTATATGCTTCATTTTCAATCGTTCACAGTCTAAATCCGCCGGAAAAAATGCTTATTATATTCGGTAGTCATCAAGCAACTGAACTTGTTTATAAAATGAGTAAAATCGAAGAACGATTTGTAATAAGTGAATCAGTAAGTGTTGATGAGGGCTATGATGAAATAATAAAAAAAGTTGACAAATTTGACAGTATCATTATCTGTGATGTTCCCGCAAGATTGCGCAACGATATTTTAAAATACTGCTACGACAACAACAAAAACATTTATGTAGTTCCCAAAATTTCGGATATTCTTTTGCGCAGTGCCTCAGATGTCACATATTTTGATTCGCCTTTGATAAATTGTAAATCTAACGCACTAACCATTGAACAAAGATTCTTTAAAAGACTTTTTGATATTTTATTTTCGCTTTTTGCGCTTATTATTTTTTCACCGATATTTGCGGTGGTTGCATTATGCATTAAATGTTATGACCGCGGACCCGTTTTCTATAAACAAAAAAGATGCACATTGAATTTAAAGGAATTTGATATTTTAAAATTCAGAAGTATGGTTATTGATGCGGAAAAAGACGGTCCTCAACCGGCGGTAAAAAATGATAAGAGAATAACGCCTATCGGTAAGTTCATACGCGATACACGCATAGACGAATTACCTCAGCTTATCAACATCCTCAGGGGAGATATGTCCGTTGTCGGTCCGCGCCCCGAAAGAATTGAGCATGTAAGCAAATATTGTGCGCAAATACCGGAATTTGTATTCAGATATAAAGTTAAAGGCGGTCTTACCGGTTATGCGCAGGTTTTCGGTAAATACAACACCAAACCATACGATAAATTAAAAATGGACCTCATATATATCCAGAATTATTCGGTTGCTTTAGATGTAAAACTGATAATTATGACTGTAAGAATATTGTTCAGTAAGGAAAGCACGGAAGGCTTTAAAGAAAAGACGAAAGGTAAAAATTGACGTGGATCTGTTTTATATGATACTTGCCGGCGGAGTCGGCGCACGAATGCATTCACCGGAATTACCGAAGCAGTACATCAAAGTCGGCGGCGAACCGATAATTATCAGAACTGTTCGCAATTTTGAAGATTTCGGTCTGTTTCAAGCCGGGGTTATTTGCTGTCCGGTAGACTGGATTGAATACACCAAAGCTCTGCTTGGCGAATATGGATTAAATTCCGAAAATGTTTATGTTATTTCCGGCGGAAAAAACAGGAGTTCGTCTGTAAAAAACGGCTGCAGATTTTTAACAGAAAAGTTCAATGTTACCGATGATGATATTGTCCTTACACACGATGCTGTTCGTCCGTTTTTCGATACTCGCATAATTAAAGAAAATATTGAAGCCTGCGAAAAATACGGAGCAGCCAATACCGTTATGCCTGTATATGATTCGGTAATCAGAACGGTAACCGGGGACTTCCTTACCGAACATTTACCGCGTAAGGAGTTATACAGAGTACAGACTCCGCAGACTTTTACTGTCACAAATCTCAGTTTTGTTATGAATTCTCTTACCGACAAAGAACTCGAAAGCTACACAGATGTTGCGTCCGTCTATTTCGATCGCGGTTTTCGTGTTAAACTTGTCGAAGGTTCCGATTCAAATATTAAAATCACCACGCCTTTTGACCTTGCCGTAGCAGAAACGATAGTTAAAAATATGCCCTAACTCGTATAATCTGTTAACATTTCGCTCAATTCATCGAGTCCGTCAATCTCAATACCTCTTTCGATTTTTTCGGCATCTTCCGGTGGCAGTGTGCGTGTGTATATTTCAAAAATTTCATTAGGAGTTTCGCTGCCTTGATAAAAAACAGCTATTCTGCCGTTGTAATCTTTGAGAATATATTTTTGAATTGTTTTTTCAGATGTTGTTGTAATAAGTGTATCAATATTTTTATTGCCGTGCAACACTCCGCTTAACACCAGTGCCGATGCAGCAACCGCCAATGCTGCAAAAATTACATTATTTTTCATTTTTACACTTCCCGTTATTAAGGTTTTTCAATTTTCACCGTTTTATTCAGGTTGTTAATTTTTCACACAACAAAATTCGCAGGAATTTTGTGATATATTATTAATGTTCAAACATTAAAATTGGAGGTACTTTCCTTTATGGCGAAAAATCCGCACAAAAAAAGCTTTTTGGATTCTGTTCTCAAAAGCAAAAAATCCGCAAAGCATTCAAATGAGGCACCAAGACCGTCTCGCATAAAGAAAAAAAAGCGTAAACCTATGCCGACCTGGTTAAAAAGAACATTAACTGTTTGCTTTATACTGTTTTCCGTTGCATTGATTTGCGGTGTTGTTGGCGGCACTTATGTTTACACATTTGCTAAAGATTATGTCGAGGGTGAGAAGAAAATCGATCTTGATGATTATAAGGCAAACCAGGAACAAACAAGTATAATTTATGCCTATGACTCAGACGATAATCTCGTTGAACTTCTCCGCCTTCACGGTGCCCAAAACCGTGTTTGGATAAACTATGATGAAATTCCGGACACACTTGTCGATGCTTTCAGAGATCTTGAAGACAAGCGTTTTAAAGACCATCACGGCGTTGACTGGATTCGTACAATAGGCGGTGTTGTAAAATCCGGCTTCAAGGAAGGCGGTTCTACAATAACACAGCAGCTTATCAAAAACTTAACAGGTGAAAACGGCAGAACTGTTTCTCGTAAATTCTACGAAATTCTCAATGCACTTAATGTCGAACGTTTTTACAACAAAGACACGATTATGGAATTTTACCTCAATACCGTGTACCTTGGTAACGGCTGTTACGGTATAAAAACCGCTGCTGAAAAGTATTTCGGGAAAAATGTAGGCGACCTTAATGCAGCCGAATGTGCCGTTATTGCTTCTATAACACAATTTCCCGCTGATCAGGACCCGTTATACGACCCGGACAGTGTTACCGCTCGTAAGGAGCTTTGCCTTGATTATATGCTTGAATCCGGAGATCTTAGCGAAGATGAATATAATGAAGCATACGAATTTGAACTGATATATACAAACAGCGAAAATTATAAAGGCAGTACAGTCACCGACGACGATGATGAAAAGGAGGACGACACCCAATACACCGAAGAAGATATCCGATTTAAAGATTCGGGTGAATCTTCATATTATGTTGAATATGTTATAGATAAGGTCATCACTGACTTACAGAAAGAATATGACTGGACTTATAATGAAGCCTGGCGAAAAGTTTTCTTTGGCGGTTTAAGAATTTACTCTGCAGTTGATTTAAAAGTTCAGCGTGCTGCCGAGGATGTTTATGTAAACCGAGAGACAATGCCGGAGGAGGAAGATACCGATGATGAACCCGCTGCGCAGTCTTCAATGACTGTTATGGATTACAGCGGAAGGGTAGTAGCTATGGTCGGCGGTGCCGGTGAAAAAGAAGCCTTCCGCGGACTCAACAGAGCTACCGATTCACCGAGACAGCCCGGTTCATCTATCAAACCTCTCTCAGTTTACGCACCGTGTATTGAAAATAATATATGCACCTATTCAACCAAAGTACAGAACTACGGTATAAGACTCGGATCTTCACGCTGGCCGCGAAACTTTGGCGGTGTTACCGGTTCAGCCAAAGAATTCGTTACAGTCCAGTACGCTGTTGCAGAATCACTTAATACGGTTCCCGCGCAGCTTGTAAGGCAGCTTGGAATTTCACCCTGTCTTGATTTCCTTGTTGATGATCTTAAATTTACTACTCTTATCACAGATGAAAACGATCCCGATTATGACGGTAACTATTCTTCAATTTGCGTTGGTGGTATGAGCCACGGTGTTACAACACTTGAAATGACTGCCGCTTATGCAATGTTCGGTAATAACGGCTATTACTTTGAACCGTATTGCTACTATAAAGTCACAAATAATGACGGCTCTGAAATTCTGCTTGAAGACGGAAATAAACCCGGCAAGCAAGTATTGAGTGAAAGCGCAGCCGGAGTTATGCGCCAGTTATTAAGAACCGTTGTTACCATGGGTACCGGCGGAAGTTATGCAATAAGCGGTTTTGAGACCTTTGCAAAAACAGGTACTACAACCGATGATAAAGACCGTTGGTTTGTCGGCGGTACTCCGTATTATGTTTCTGCTGTTTGGTACGGTTATGATGAACCGCGCGCAATTACCAACACTTGGGGCAACCCCGCAGGTAAACTCTTTAACGCGGTTTTGGAAAAAGCGCACGAAGGGCTTGAAGACAAGAGTTATCCCTCTGCAAGCGGAATGGTTGCAAAGCGTTACTGCACAATCACCGGTGATATTGCATCCGAAACTTGTGCAAGTACTTCTTTGGGGTATTATAAATCATCCAACATTCCCGCAACTTGCAAGAATTGTGCTATGATACACGCAATCGGCGCGGAAATTCCTGACGAGGTTACAAAACCGTCTGCAACTACTACGAAAAAAATTACAACAACCGAGGCGCTTTCTGCTTCCGAGGAAAATCCGGAGGATACAACAAAACCTGTTGAAACTACCGAAAAACCGGCAAACGACGAACCTGCGACGACACCACCCGTTATTGAAGACGGTGACACAATTTCGGCAGAAAACACTGATTAATTAAACAGAGGCTGACGGTGTAGACAGTCAGCCTCGGATTTTGGAGATTTATGATAATTTTATCAGTTGATTACGGCGATAAAAGAACGGGGATTGCCGTTTGCAATAAGAGCGAAACGCTTGCCACAGGCATAAAAGTTATAACAGAGTGGAACGCCGATGAACTCGCAATAAAAATAATTGAAGAAGCTGTTGTGCGAGGCGCCGAACTCATTGTAATCGGTTTACCCAAGAACATGGACGGAACTTGCGGATACAGAACAGATGACTGTCGCAAGTTTGGTGCTGTTATTGAATCGAAAACGTCAATCCCGGTAGATTATTGGGATGAAAGACTGACAACAGTAAGCGCTCACGCAATACTTAATGAAGTAAATGTTCGCGGAAAAGCAAGAAAAAACTCAGTTGATGCTGTTTCGGCTGAAATAATACTTCAGGATTATATTGACCACCGCAGGATTAAAGGTTAAATTATAATTTTTTGAAATATAGATTGACTTAAACGCAGCTAAATGATAAAATATCAGTGTAAAATGTTTTGTTAGTTAAGGAGAAGTAAATGAGAACCTACGGCATTACAAAAACTACAAATAATACCAAAACTTCATTTTCACTCAATATCGACGGCACTGGTAAAACCAAGATAAAAACCGGTTGTGCTTTCCTCGATCATATGTTTGAGGTTGTCGCTAAATACGCAAATTTTGACATATACATAACCTGCGAAAATGTTTCTAAACAGTATGATGCATTCCATATAGTTGAGGATGTTGCTTCACTTTTCGGTACTGCATTTCGCGAAGCACTCGGTGATAAGCACGGCATACGCCGTTTTGCTGATTGTTACCTCCCCATCGACGATGCGCTTATTCTTGAGGTTGCAGATATTGCAGGCGGTTCTTATGTAAAATTTGATGTTGCTCTTGAAAAAACAATGATAGGTGACTTTGACACACAGTTTTTGGAGTCATTCTTTATAGTTTTTGCCCGCAACGCAGGTGCAACACTGCATGTTAAAGAAATTTCCGGATCAAATGTTCATAATGTTGTAGAGGGTTGCTTTAAAGCTTTGGCGAGGGTGCTCAGAGATGCTTGTGCTTTCGAAGACCCTGCAAAAATAGAGCTTCCCACGACCAAATCCGGCTTTTAATTTAAGGTGTTTTATGTTTAAATCATTGCATATAGCCGATTATATAAATTCAGATCTACCGCAGAATTCCGACGGGTTTTCTGCGGATTTCGTTTTAGGCAAAGCACTGAATATTGCCGAATCTATTCTGAAAAGCGGCGGTGAGCCTCATAGAATTGAGGATACCGTTGAGCGAATTTGTCTTGCTTACGGTGCCGCAAGTGCTGATGTTTTCGCATTACCGTCGCTGATAATCGCAGGTATTCGTATGCCGGATGGAACTCACTCAACACAGATGCGGCGTGTTCTTAAAAACGAAAACAATATGTTTAGGCTTGATTTGGCAAACGATATTTCGCGTAAAGTGTGTTCTTTCGAAATACCGCTTACCGATGTAGATGAAAAACTTAATGACATCGCAGAAAAAGAGCCATATAACCCGCTGTGGGTTTATATAGGCAGTATTTTAGCTGCAGGTGGTTTTGCAGTTTTTTTCGGAGGCACTATTATAGATTGTTTTGCAGCAATGATTTGCGGCTCTTTTGTCACTTTATTAAACCGTCACCGAATCAAATTCATAAATCCGCTCATCCATACCGTAATCACTTCATTTATTGCCGGCATCGTCGCGTTATTGCTGATTAAATTCGGCATTGGTGATAATACAGATATGGTTATGATAGGCACCATAATGCTGCTGATTCCCGGTTTATCGTTCGGTAACGCCATTCGAGATTTAATGTTCGGTGATATTATTTCAGGAATATTCCAATTTGTTCAGGCAACGCTTATTGCTGTTATGGTCGCTTTCGGCTTTGCAGCGGCAGGATTTGTATTCGGGGGTGTTATTGTATGATTCCCGAAATGATAATCAGAATAATTGCCGGTATGTTCGGTACACTCGGATTTGCGATACTTTTTAAATTAAAAGCCAAACACCTTCCTTTTTCGATTATTTGCGGTTTTGCTGCCTGTATAGTATATTTCCCATTAACTTCAGTTCTTGACGGAATATTTGCTCCGAACTTTTTTGCCGCTTTTGCAACGGCTATTATGGCTGAAATTTTTGCGATTGTCTGCAAAACACCTACAACTGCATTTCTTTTTACAGGCTGCATAACCCTTGTGCCCGGTAGTTTTCTGTTTTACGGCATGAGCAGTCTGCTTGAACAGAATTACGGTGATGCGGTTAACTACCTCTTAATGACTTTAAATGTGGCGATAGCAATCGCCGGAGGTATTATTGCTTCATCCTTGGTTCGTCTTGTAATAAAATCTGCAATTATACAATATAAAAAGCACAAGTAAAAGGCTTGAAGCGACAAATATAAATACCCCCTGTGCAAATGCACAGGGGGTTAAATTATATAAATTATTTCTTTATCTGAAGTTTCTTAATAAGGGCTTTACAATCATCCAAGTCCATAATCTTCGGAACGGGGTATAGGGGATTGCCTTCTTTTAGAGCGCGCTTTGCAATAGTTTCTATATCTTCGTCTTTAATCTGCTCAAAACCGGTAGGAATACCCATTTCTTCGTTATACTGACGAACTGCAGCAATAAAGCGCTTTGCTTTTTCTCTGTCGCCCTGTGCGGGACCTGAAACACCTACTAAATCAGCAAGTTGTGCAAGGCGTTTATATGCCGTTTCGCCATAGAAATCAAGAACATGAGGAAGAATAACAGCCATGGCAAGACCGTGAGGAATGTGGTAGAAACCGCCGAGATTATGGCCGATTGCATGAACATAACCGACATATGCTCTTGTAAATGCCATACCGGCATAATAAGAAGCTTTAAGCATATTGTTACGGGCATTTATATTTTTGCCGTCGGCATACGCAAGCTTAACATTATCAAATATAAGCTTAATTGCCTTTACAGCGTATTCTTCGGTATTGGCTACATTACTTCTGCCTATGTACGCTTCAACTGCGTGTGTAAGAGCATCCATACCGGTTGTTGATGTAATGTGGGGAGGAAGACCAACCGTGAGCTCGGGGTCAAGCACTGCGTAAAGCGGACGAAGCTTCGGGTCATTTATGGGGCATTTCTCGTGAGTGGATTCATCTGTAACAACCGCAGCAAGAGTAACCTCGGAGCCTGTGCCTGCGGTAGTCGGTACTGCGAAAAGCGGGGGAAGAGCATGGCGTATATGCAGAAGTCCGCGCATATCTCTTACGCTGATTTTGGGGTTAGTAACTCTTGCGCCTGCAGCTTTCGCACAATCCATGGGTGAGCCGCCGCCGAATGCAACAATACCATCGCAATTATTATCAAGATAAACCTTTTTGGCATCCTCAATATTCTCAATAGAGGGGTTGGGCTGAACACCGTCAAACACGCTGTATTTTACGCCCTCTATTTCGAGTGCTTCAAAGAGACCGTCGAGAAGATGAAGACCCATAAGACCCTTATCTGTTACAATGAGAACATTTTTAAGACCTTTGGATTTAATAAATTCGGGGAGTTTTTTTACTGAGCCGGGACCTTCAAGAAGTTCGGGTTCTTTCCAGTTGAAAAGATTTGTACCCATTACCATTTTAAAGGTTGACTGGTATGCTCGGTAATAGAAATTTTTGACACTCATAAAATCATTCCTTTATCTTTATTTTAATTTATTGACTTTATCCTTTAAATCGTCCAACAACTCTTCAAGCAGAATTGTTTGGCGTTTAAATCCTTCTCTGATGAACGGAAATGCACGCAGCAGGCGAGATTTCGTTTTGTTCTTTTTCTCTGTTGCTTCAACCTTGAATCTGTCATACTTACAACGCAAATCTGCGAAACCGGTTATAATTTCGTCACGGCTTTCTTCTGAAATGCGGTCAAATTTACTTCCCATAACCGTGTAAGCTTTTTCAGCATAGGCAGATATTTCTTCGGAAAGTTTTTTGAATCTGATAGATACTTTTCTGATACCAAGAGCGTTAATAACGGTATCAAGCAAATCAAAGAAAAAGACGGTAAGGATAATATAAACAATAATATCGCGCGATGTCTCGCTTACTTGTTTAATTATAAATAAATCAATAATCGGGTGAAGTACATAGCAGAAAAGACATGACGCCGTACCCCAATACAATGTATGCGTAAGGCAGATTCTGCCTTGAATGTTAAAACGCATACCCGAATAATCCCACCAACGCGCATGAAACAGCTTTTCCATAATATAGCTTGTGGCAAACTCAACTATATCGCAAACTACCATACCTACTGCAAAAATAAGCAATTCATTAAGATAAGGGTGAGCGGTTGCTTCACGCAAGGGCATTAGCACAAGCAGAATCACCATTGCTCCCGTGCCGTAAATAGGGCAGAGCGGGCCGCGCAGAAATCCGCGATTAATCCACTTTTTAGGTTTAAATGAGCAATAACAAGATTCAAAAAACCAACCTATAAAGCTATAGAAAAAGAAATAAAATATTAAATCGATTATTCTCATTTTTCACCTCCGAGTCCGGTAAGAGTATGGAATTTTACTCGATAGTTTTCAGAAGCGGAATAAATAAGTTCGATTGTTGCGCAATATTTATCCATCGCAGTGACAACATAACTTTCGGTATAACGCGGAGGCTTAACGGTAAGAGGCCACATGTGTTTGCCGATAATGTCAGCTTCCTTTTTATTGAGCGTACCGCACAGGTAGTATGCGTTTTTAAGTGCGGTTTTCGGGTGTCTGTAACCGTGAAGCTTGTGGCTGAGATCATCCTCGCGCCAGTCGTAATAAAACAAATCGTGCATAGTTGCCGCGCGTGCAGTGCTGACATAATCAAGACCGAGTTTTCGGGAAATAAGAAAACTTAAATAAGCAACGCTCGTTATATGCTGAAGTCTGTTGATTTTAAAATGCTGTTCAAATTCGGCAAGCTGCTGAAGCTGAGGTGAATTGTATAAATCGCCAGCAACGGCAAGATAATCGTTCCACGAGGGCTTATCCTTGCGGTAAGACGAAATATAAGCATTATAAAGCTTGCTCAAAAAATCACCTTGTTATTTCTTTATAATTTTATGGAAGACCTTTTTGCCTTTTTTAATAATAACATAACCTTTTTCAAAATCGGCAACAGGAATAAGAGCGGAGGGTGAAGTAACTTTATTATCGTCAACACTTACGCCGCCTTGCTCAATAAGTCTTCTTGCTTCACCGCGCGATGCAGTAAGACCTGCTTTTATCATAACATCGATCACACCTATTGAACCGTCTGTAAAGTCGGTATCGGCGATTTCTGTTGAAGGCATATTCTCTGAATTGCCCGAGCCGGAGAAAACGGCTTTTGCTGCAGCCTCGGCTTTTTTGGCTTCTTCCTCACCGTGAACAAGCGCAGTAAGTTCATAGGCAAGAATTTCTTTGGCTCTATTAAGCTCACTGCCTTCCCATTTATCCATTTCATCTATCTGTTCAAGGGGCAGGAATGTGAGCATTCTGATGCATTTAAGAACATCGTTATCGCCGACATTGCGCCAATATTGATAGAAATCATAGGGAGGAGTTTTGTTTGCATCAAGCCATACTGCATTACCGGCGGTTTTACCCATTTTTTTGCCCTGCGAGTCAGTAAGCAGGGTAATGGTCATGGCGTGGGCATCCTTGCCGAGCTTCTTTCTTATAAGCTCAGTACCGCCGAGCATATTCGACCACTGATCGTCACCGCCGAACTGCATATTGCAGCCCTTGTTCTTGAAAAGATAGTAGAAGTCATAGCTCTGCATAATCATATAGTTGAACTCGAGGAAGCTCAAGCCCTTTTCCATACGCTGCTTGTAGCATTCCGCTCTGAGCATATTGTTTACGGAGAAGCACGGACCGACCTCGCGAAGAAGGTCAACATAGTTGAGTTTAAGAAGCCAATCGGCATTATTAACCATTTCAGCCTTGTCTTCACCGAACTCAATAAAACGCTCCATTTGTCTCTTGAAGCATTCGGCATTATGCTCTATATCTTCTTTGGTGAGCATTTTTCTCATATCGGTTCTGCCTGAGGGGTCACCAATCATAGTTGTGCCGCCGCCGATAAGTGCAACGGGTTTGTTGCCTGCCATCTGCAGCCTTTTCATAAGAGTAAGTGCCATAAAGTGACCTGCAGTGAGGCTGTCGGCAGTGCAGTCAAAACCAATATAAAACTTTGCTTTACCGCTGTTAACCATGTTTTTGATTTCCTCTTCGTTTGTAACCTGGGCAATAAGCCCGCGGGCGATGAGTTCTTCATAAATACCCATAAAATGATCTCCTGTTTCCTATAATTTAGCAGTATTATTATATAGAATCCGTGAACGAATGTCAACCGAAAGAGCAAAATGTTATAAATGAATTTCGAAAATTATTTATTGACAAACAATAAATTGTGTGATATATTTTCAACGAGGTGAAAATTTATGAAAGAAAACACATTTTCTCTTAAATTTACGATTGGCGTTGTAAAGGCGATAAGCATTATTTTTATTGCACTCATTTTCTCATTTTGGAAGTTGGCGGAATTATACTGCAAATTCGCTTATGTAAGTTTTAACCACGATAATTACCTTGCTCTTGTTATTACGTTTTACATTTGTTCCCCCATGGCAGCACTTGTACTTTTTAATCTTCACAAGTTTTTGAAGAATGTGCAAAAGGGCAGCATTTTCACGACAGAAAACACAAAAATACTCAGGCTGTTGTCTTATCTTTGTTTTGCGGCAGTTCCTGCATCAATTCCGCTTTGCTTTTTCTTTGCGGGTGCGTTCCCCATACCTTGTTCAGCCGGGTTTATGGCATTGATTTTACGAGTACTGAAAAATGTTTTCGCCGAAGGCTGCATAATTAAAGATGAAAACGACTTGACTGTTTGAGGTGGCAATATGGCAATTATAGTTAATGTAGATGTTATGCTTGCCAAAAGGAAAATGTCATCACAAACGCTTGCTGCGCGAGTGGGTATAACGCAGGCTAATCTCTCGATATTAAAAACGGGTAAAGCGAAGGCTGTACGCTTTTCAACACTTTCGGCAATTTGCCGTGAGCTCAACTGTCAGCCGGGTGATATTCTTGAATACACCGAAGACGACGGAACGGAGGATTATGATGGATAATAGTGCTGTGACTCACGATACACAAGGCAATTTTCAATATAACAAACCGCAGAAAAAAACAGTAAAGCTTGATAAAAAAGATTCTGTTTTCTTTATTATTCTTGCCGTTCTTACATTCTGTGATTTGTTTCTCGGTGTATTTTGCGAATTTAGTTTGGGTTTTTCGATTTTTTCTGTTCTTTTTACAGTGGCATCGTATGTGTATATTTATAAAAAGAAAAGCAAAATTAGTTTTTATTCAAAATTCATATTTGTACTCGCAATATTGCTTGAACTGTCATTTGCTTTTAATGATGACACAACGGTGAAATTTTTAGATGTTATCGCGCTGGGATTTCTGTATATAACCTTTACCGCCGATGAATGTGGATCTCTTACCTGTAAAGACGGCAAATATATGGCACTTTTTGAGCCGATTGTCAACGCAATTACGAAAGTAATCGATTATTTCACATTACCGGTCAATTCTCTTAAAAAGGCTGAAAAAGAGGGGAACAAGAGCCCTGTAATACGCATTGCACTCGGCTTACTAATTGCAATACCGCTGCTTGCCGTGATTTTACCGCTGCTTATTGAATCGGATATAGCGTTTTCTTCACTTGTTTCAAAATTGTTTGAAGATGTTTCAACGGTTATCGGCAGCCTTGTGCTATCGGCTTTGGTTTTTCCGTTCGTATTCATCTATCTTTTTGCAGAAAGAAAATGCGGTACTGAAAATAATAAGGTGTTTATAAGTAAGCAGGGCAGTATATCTCCCGCCACGCTGAACACGGTTCTTTGTTGTGTATGCGCTGCTTATATTATTTATCTTATTTCTCAGCTCGCTTATATTTCCGATGCATTTGCATTTATACTGCCCGACAATTTCACGAAGGCGCAGTTTGCAAGAAGCGGCTTTTTTGAAATGAGCGCAATAGCTTTTATAAATGTTTTGATTATCGGTATTGTCGGCAATCTTGTTAAACATAACGAAAATGGCAATTTACACGGTTTTACAAAGATATTGCTTGTGTTTATAAATGTTTTCTCGCAATTCTATATTATCACCGCTTTCATCAAAATGGCGCAGTATATCAGCGCTTTCGGCTTAACAAGGCTGAGAGTTCTTACAAGTGTTTTTATGGTTATGCTGTTCGTGATATTTACGGTAATTCTATTGAGTCTTTTTGTTAAAAAGATACCCTACGGAAAAGCGATAATAATTATAGCTGCTTTTACACTTCTTTCTGTTTCGATTTGTGATATAAACTATATAATAGCCGAACACAATTACGAACGCTATGCAGTCGACGGCAAAGAGCTCGACTTGAATGAATACACCGAATTGGGTGTTTCCGGATATTGGCAGTTATATGAAATAATTAAAATTGGTGATGAAAAATACAGCAGTAAAGCCGAGTATATTCTTTTGGAAGATGCTCAGATGAGGTTTGATTTTAACAGCGAAAACTATAATAAAAATCATCGCAGTATATACGATATTTTCAGATTTAATACAACTAAATTCAAAGCTTTGAAGATTGTCGATGAATTGCGCAATACTTATACCGAGGCAGATATTGACGAAATTTACAACAAACATTCTATGTATGATTATGCTGCCGACGGAATATATGAGTTTTTGCCTTATGATTCCGTTATTGAACAGAGTGTTACATACGATAATTTGGGCGAGATCGACATATATTACAATAAATACACATTTAAAGAATCAGAATTTGAATTCTCGGATTACGATTATTGCATGGCAAAAGTCAATGATGAAAACATCGCTGATTTTAAAAAATCATTATCGGAATTTGAAAAGTATGTTGCGGAAAGTGATAAAATTTTAAGAGTGTACGATTTTGATAAATCCATATTAAGCGAAAATGATTATTTCGGAAAGAATTTTTACGCACAGGGGAGTTTTGAAAATTTACAGTTCGTACTGTATGATGCCGAAACGGGAATAATATATTATTTCAAGTTTGAACGAAATATGTGATTACCTATTGACATTTGACTATTTGGTGCTAAAATGTATACAAATGAAACTTCAGGGCGAGGTGAAATTCCTCACCGGCAGTATAGTCTGCGAGCCTTACGGCTGATCGGGTGCAATTCCCGAACCGACGGTATAGTCCGGATGGAAGAATGTTTCGCATCATTCTGTGATTTTCGCCCTGTTTTTTCAGGGCGATTTTTTTACGGGGTGATTAGCTTGTCAAAGCGCAATAAACTTTCTACTCGGCAGAAAATACAGCAGATAACCGTTGCGGCGATATTCACGGCAATCTCATTTTTACTTATGCTTCTGTTCAGAATACCGCTGTTTACATCTTTTTACGAGCTTGAATTCTCGGATTTTCCGCTGCTGATGTGCGCATTTGTCGTAAGCCCTGCATACTCAATGGTCTCACTTTTCATTGTCAGCATTTTACAGATGCTCACCGTCAGCTCATTCAGCGGAATAATAGGCTTTATAATGCACTTTGTTTCTTCTTCGGCAATGATTTTGCTTGTTTATTTTATAAAGAAACACTTAAACGGCATAAAAGGTGTAATTATTTCGGCAATTGCGGGCACTATTATTATGACGGCTGTTATGATACCCATGAATATATGGCTTGCTTCCGAGTTTATGCAGCTGCCTGCAAAAGAATTTATCAGCGGATACATTGGCGTTTGCATAGCGTTTAATGTAATCAAATCATTCGCAAACATCATCTTGTTTAATATTTTATACCCCGTAATCATAAAACAATATAACAAATTGTTTAATAAAAAGTAAAATATATTCAGGTGAGCTGTTTATTTACCAAAACTATTGACAAAACGTGTTAAACTGAATAAAATTTTATACGGCTATCAGCTCAATTTAATATTTGGAGTGATTCTTTTAATGGTGTTCGAGAAAGTCAAACGAATTCTTTGTGAGGAATTTGATGTTGACGAATCTGAAATCTCACTTTCCGCAACACTTGAAGGCGATTTTGATATTGACCGCGAAACGGATATTTACGATCTTGTTATGTCGCTTGAGGATGAATTCAGCATTGAAATAACCGATGAAGCTCTTGAAGAAATCTCAACATTGGGTGACCTTATAAGCTACATCGAAGAAAACATTGAATAAGAGGATTTTAAAATGGCAGAACAGAAAAAAATGGTAGAAGCGATAACCTCTATGGAGGATGACTTCGCACAATGGTACACCGATGTTGTAAAAAAAGCAGACCTTGTTGACTATTCAAGCGTCAAGGGCTGTATGATAATTCGCCCCTACGGCTACGCTATATGGGAGAATATACAGAAAATTCTTGACACCCGTTTCAAAGAAACCGGTCACGAAAATGTATATATGCCCGTATTTATTCCCGAAAGCCTTTTACAGAAAGAAAAAGACCATGTTGAAGGCTTTGCACCCGAGGTTGCCTGGGTTACTCACGGCGGCAACGATTTGCTTGAAGAAAGACTTTGCGTAAGACCTACATCCGAAACGCTTTTCTGCGAGCATTATGCAAAAATAGTTCAGTCATACAGAGATTTGCCGAAGCTCTATAACCAGTGGTGCAATGTTGTCCGCTGGGAAAAGACAACCCGTCCGTTCCTGCGTACACGCGAATTTTTGTGGCAGGAGGGTCACACAGTACACGCCACCGCAGAGGAAGCGGTCGAAGAAACCGAGCGTATGCTCAATGTTTACGCCGATTTCTGCAAAAAGTCACTTTGTATGCCGGTAGTTAAAGGCAAAAAGACCGAGAGCGACAAATTTGCAGGCGCAGTTGCTACATACGCCATTGAGGCGCTTATGCACGACGGCAAGGCGTTGCAGGCAGGTACTTCTCACTATTTCGGCGACGGCTTTGCAAGGGCATTCAATATGACCTTCCAAGACAAAGATAATAAACTTCAGTATGTTCACCAGACCTCGTGGGGTACGACAACACGCCTTATAGGTGCTGTTATTATGTCACATGGAGATAACAACGGTCTTGTATTGCCGCCGGATATTGCCCCGATTCAAGTCGTAATCGTTCCCATTGCGCAGCACAAGGAAGGTGTGCTTGATAAAGCCTGCGAACTCAAAGACAAACTCGCAAAGTCATTCAGAGTAAAAATCGATGCAAGCGAACAGTCGGCAGGTTGGAAATTTGCCGAATACGAGATGAAGGGCGTGCCCATTCGTCTTGAAATCGGTCCCAAAGATATCGAAAATAATCAGTGCGTACTTGTAAGACGCGACAACCGCGAAAAGATTTTCGTTTCACTCGATAACCTTGAAGATGGCATACAGAAAGCTCTTGATGCTTTTGCAGAAGCTATTTACAACAAAGCACTCGACAACCTTAATAACAGAACATTTGCCTGCACAAGCCTTGATGAAATCACCGAAAAGCTCAATGCAAACGGTGACGGATTTGTTAAAGCCATGTGGTGCGGCAGCGAAGAATGCGAAGATAAAATCAAGGAGCTTACAGGTGTCGGCTCACGCTGTATTCCATTTGAGCAGGAAAAACTTGCAGATACCTGCATCTGCTGCGGCAAACCCGCCGAGTGTATGGTATATTGGGGCAAGGCATATTGATTGTAAATTTAAAAGAACGGTTTTCGTTTTCGGAAACCGTTCTTTTCATTATTTCTTATTCAAATCAAAACATTTTAATAATACCGTGTTTTTTCAATGTTTGTTTAAGTACATTTAATTTTTCGTCATCTAATTCTGTCAATGGCAGTCTGCCTGTGCCGACATTATATCCCATAAGCTCCAAGGCTGCTTTTACGGGAATCGGGTTAACATCACAAAACAAAGTATTGCACAGGTCCAAATATTCTGTCTGCAGCTCTGCGCTTGCTTTAAAATTGCCATTTAGGGCATATTCTGCAATTTTGTGGGTCACGGCAGGAACTATATTGGATAAAACTGAAATCACGCCTACGGCGCCCAAAGACATAAAAGATGTTATCTGGTCATCATTACCCGTATAATAATTCAGCTTATCGCCGCATAGCGAAACTGTTTTGGCAAATGCGGAAATATCCCCATTGGCTTCTTTAATACCGTTGATATGGTGCAATTCCGAAAGAGCGGCATATGTTTCCGGTTTGATATTTACACCTGTTCTTGATGGAACATTGTAGAGAATAACAGGGGAGGACACCCGCTTTTCGATATAGGTAAAAGAATCTATCAATCCTTGCTGTGAACATTTATTATAATACGGTGTAACCATTAAAAGACCGTCAACCCCCAACTTTTCAGCTTCATTGGAGAGTTTGACGGCCTTTTGAGTATCATTACTTCCCGTGCCCGCAATCACGGGCACTCTTTTGGATGCGGAGCTGACCGCAGCGCGAATCAGCTCGTAGTTTTCGGCATCGGCAAGCGTTGACTTTTCACCGGTGGTGCCGCAAACAATAATTGCATCCGTTCCGTTATTTATTTGTTCTTCAATAAGAGTTTCAAACAGACTGTAATTGATTTTTTCAAGATCCTTGCCGGTAAATGGTGTGACAATAGCACAACCGGCTCCCGTGAAAACAGGCTTTTTCACAGAAAGACCTCCAAAAATTATTTATTATCAGTCCATATATCCTTCAGCACAAAGTAATTCAGCAAGAAGCACCGCGCCGCCCGCAGCACCGCGCAGGGTGTTATGAGCAAGACATACGAACTTATAATCAAACTGCGAATCCTCGCGAAGTCTGCCGATAGAAACCGCCATACCGTTTTCAAGATTCCTGTGGAGCTTTGTCTGCGGGCAGTTATCCTCGGTAAAGTAATGCAGGAACTGCTTTGGTGCGCTCGGAAGCTCAAGTTCCTGAGCTCTGCCCTTAAAATTCTGCCAGCATTCGATCATTTCCTCGGCAGTGGGTTTGTTCTCAAATCTTACGAATACAGCACCCATATGACCGTCTGTAACAGGAACGCGAATGCACTGAGCGGTAAAGTGGGGCTCGGCAGCGGGTACAATTTCGTCACCGACGATTTTGCCCCAAAGTTTAAGGGGTTCTTTCTCGCTTTTTTCTTCTTCGCCGCCAATGAAGGGGATGACATTATCAACCATCTCGGGCCATCTTTCAAAGGTTTTGCCTGCGCCGGAAATAGCCTGATAAGTACAAACAACAACATCTTTAACTTTATATTTGTCATGAAGCGGGAAAAGTGCCGGAACATAAGCCTGCAGTGAGCAGTTGGATTTAACCGCGATAAATCCGCGCTTTGTTCCGAGGCGTTTTCTCTGCGACTTGATGATTTCAATATGCTCGGGATTGAGCTCGGGAACTACCATGGGAACATCGGCAGTCATTCTGTGAGCGCTGTTATTGGAAACAACAGGGCATTCTGCCTTGGCATATTTTTCTTCAAGAGCTTTTGTTTCGGCTTTGGTGAGATTAACCGCACAGAAAACAAAATCAACCTTTGAAACGATTTCTTCAATATCGTTTTCGGCATCGTAAATCTTCATATCGAGATATTTTTCGGGAGTGGGCTCGGTCATGCACCAACGAGAGCCTAAAGCCTCTTTATATGTAAGACCGGCTGAACGGGAGCTTGCGGCAAGTACTGTTACATCAAACCAAGGGTGATTTGCGAGCAGTAATGCAAAACGCTGACCTACCATACCGGTTGCACCGATAATACCGACTTTGTATTTTTTCATAACTATCCCTCCGGATATAAAATAATACTTGTAAAAGCGTGGTAAATGAATTATAATGATACTCGCTTTACTGAATTTATATAATACCATTTATATTCAATTTAGTCAATTATTATTTAACATAATTTTTAAGAGGCCAAAAATGAACAAATCCGACTTTTTTTACGATTTACCGGAAGAACTGATTGCACAGCACCCGCTTGAGCCGCGCGACAGTTCACGCATGCTCGTTATGCACAAAGGCAATAATAAACTTGAGCACCGTCACTTTTATAATATATGCGAGTACCTTCGCCCGGGTGACTGCCTTATTTTAAACAACACCCGCGTACTCCCGGCGAGGTTATACGGCATAAAAGAGGGCACAGGCGCCAATGTGGAATTTTTGCTTTTGAATATGGTCGAAAAGGATGTATGGGAAACGCTTGCGGGTCCCGGCAAACGCGCTAAAGAGGGGACAACATTCATTTTCGGAAACGGATTATTGAAGGGAACAGTCGAAAAGGTGCTTGATACCGGTAACAGAATTGTCCGTTTCACCTATGCGGCAGGTGAAAACTTCTACACGATTCTCGATAAAATCGGTCAGATGCCGCTGCCGCATTACATAACCGAAGAATTAAAAGACAATGAACGTTATCAGACGGTTTACTCAAAGGAGCTCGGCTCAGCCGCAGCACCGACCGCAGGCTTACATTTCACACCCGAGCTTCTCCAAAAAATCAGCGATATGGGTGTTAATATCGGCTATGTTACGCTTCACGTGGGACTCGGTACATTCAGGCCCGTAAAAGCCGAAAAAATCGAAGACCACCACATGCACTCAGAGCATTATCATCTGCCGAAAGAAACGGCGGAACTTATAAACAGAACAAAGCAGAACGGCGGCAGGGTAATTGCCGTAGGCACCACAAGCTGCCGCACACTCGAATCCGCCGCCACATTCTGCGGTGAAATTCGCGAGGATGACAGATTCACGGATATTTTCATCTATCCCGGCTATAAATTCAAATGTATCGACGGTCTTATCACCAATTTCCATTTGCCCGAAAGCACGCTCATAATGCTTGTTTCGGCATTTTACGGCTATGAAAAAACAATGGAAGCATATAAAATCGCCGTCAGGGAAAAATACAGATTTTTCTCATTCGGCGATGCCACTCTGATTATATAGGTGTTTCTTATGTATAAATTACTTAAAACCGAGGGAACTGCCCGCCGCGGTGAATTTGAAACCGTACACGGCACTTTTCAGACTCCCGCTTTTCAGAATGTTGCCACTTGCGGTGCTATAAAAGGTGCTCTTTCAGCCTATGATTTGAAGGATGTTGATTGCCAGGTACAGCTTTGCAACACATATCACCTCCACGTAAGACCCGGTGACGAGCTTATTAAGGAATTGGGCGGCTTGCATAAATTCACGGGGTGGGATGGTCCCATACTTACCGACAGCGGCGGTTTTCAGGTTTTTTCTCTCGCGGGACTCCGTAAAATCAAAGAAGAAGGCGTTACTTTCAATTCACACATTGACGGCAAAAAGATTTTTATGGGTCCCGAGGAAAGTATGAGAATACAGTCAAATCTCGGCTCAACTATCGCTATGGCGTTTGATGAATGTGTTAAAAATCCCGCTGAATACGATTACGCCAAAGCATCGGTCGAAAGAACTACGCGTTGGCTTATTCGCTGCAAAAACGAAATGGAAAGGCTGAATTCTCTGCCTGGTACTCTTAATAAAAATCAGCTCTTGTTCGGCATAAACCAAGGCGCAACTTATGATGATTTGCGCATAGAGCATATGAAAACAATCGCTGAACTTGACCTTGACGGCTACGCAATAGGCGGACTTGCAGTTGGGGAGCCGAAAGAAGATATGTACCGCATAATTTCCGCTGTTGAGCCCTATGCGCCAAAGGATAAAATCCGTTACCTCATGGGCGTGGGTACTCCCGGTAATATTCTTGAAGGTGTGAGCCGCGGCGTTGACCTGTTTGACTGTGTTATGCCGAGCCGCAACGCAAGGCACGGGCATCTGTTCACCTGGAACGGAATAATCAATATGAATAACGCTAAATATGAACGCGACGAATTGCCGATTGACCCTTTATGTAACTGCCCGACCTGTCAAAGACATTCTCGTGCATACATACACCATCTTTTCAAAGCGAAAGAAATGCTCGCAATGAGACTCTGTGTTACGCACAACCTCTATTTCTACAATAATCTGATGACTCGAATCCGTACCGAACTTGATAACGGAACATTCAGCGAATTTAAAAATAAATATACAGATTTGCTTGATACGAGGATATGAATTTTAAAATTTATAAAAAAACACTTGTATAATTTATAAGTTACAGTTATAATACATTATACGATTTTTTTGGAGGATTATATTTATGTTTAATTTTGTGAATTTCATTCAGCTTACAAGCAACGGCACTGCCGGTGCTAAGCAGAACCCCGCATCTTCACTCATTCTTATGGCAGTTCTTTTTGCGGCTATGTATTTTCTTATGATCCGTCCGCAGAAGAAGAAACAAAAAGAAGAACAGAATATGCGCGACAGCATCCAGATAGGCGACGAAATCACCACCATCGGCGGTATAATCGGCAGAGTTGTTACCGTTAAGGAGGACAGCATTGTTGTCGAAACCGGCGCCGACAGAGTTAAACTCAAAATGCAGAGATGGGCTATTCAGACCAACGAGACCGCCAATGCAAGATTGGAAGCCGAAAAGAAAGCTGCAGAAGATGCAAAGAAAGCAAAAGACGAACAGGCTGCTATTGACGAAGCTGTAAACGGCAGGCACGGCAAGCGCAAAGAAAAAGTCAAAAACAAAGGTACTGTTGAAGAATTCAAAGCACAGGAAGATACTGCGATAGCAGAAGCTGCAGAAACAGCTGAAGAAGCTCCCGCGGAAAATACCGAAGAATAATTCATAAATCAAACAAGCTCCGCATACCATTTACCAAATGGCGTGCGGAGGTTTTTTATGCTTAAATTAAAATCTAAAAACAAAAAAAGAATAAACGGAAATTATAAAAATGTCTTACTATACCTGATGCCCGTTTTATTGGGCTCAGTTACTTTTTCAATTCTTTTCTGCTTATTATGTCTATACACATATTCAACCGGAGTAATCAATATATTCACAGTAATAATAGGGTGGATTTCTTTTGCCGCAGGTGCATTTTCAGCAGGTTTACTCGCACATAAAAACCTCGGCGGCAGGGGATTTGCCACGGGTGCAATTTACGGCATTTTATATTGTGCAACGGCACTGGCGATGGTTTTGGCATTATCTGAAAGTGAATCACCGGGTATATTTTTAGGCATACCCGTTTCGATACTGTTTTCAATGATGGGCGGCATAACCGACTCTGTTAACAAACACTAATCGACGTGAGGATTATAATGAAAAAACCGATGATTATAAAAAGAAAAGGAATTATAAACACCGGCAGGAATTATGCTTATATTGTGTTTTCCGCTTTATTTACGGCGGGTGTTATCATTGGCTGCTCAACTGTTAAAAGAGCTGATTCGGACGTTATAAAAGCATTAAGTGAATTGTTGGGAACACTTGTACAGGCTGATATAAAAAACAGTTTCATTAAATGTTTACTGTCATCGCTGACAGCAGCATCGCTGTTCCCATTAATTGCAATGCTCGCGGGTTTCAGCGCAATCGGTGCACCGGTCGCAGCTTTAATACCGTTTGCTCTCGGCGGAGTGTGCGGAATAACCGCTTCTGCTTATTACTGCTCTTACGGTATAAAGGGTATCGGCTTTTGCACACTTGTAATTTTCCCGTTTCTTGCAATAGTGACCGCTACGGTTATAAAATGCTGTAACGAAAGCATTATAATGTCAACGGAGCTTTTCGGTTTTTTGACCTTTAATAGTAAAACAAAAAGCAAGAAACCTGAGCTGAAAGAGTTTTGCGCTAAATACGCGGTTTTGTGCATACCGCTTATAATAGCTGCACTTTTCAGAGCCGTAGGCATCCTGCTTTTTACAGAAATGTTTGATTTTATTTAGAAGAACCCATATCGGAATTATCTTCATTTACTTGTTCGTCAAAATGAATATCAGGTCTTTTGGGTGCCTTGATTCCGCTCAAAGGATTGGCTGCAGCGGCATTTTTAAGCTGCTCGTCCAAAACATGAGTATAAATTTGAGTTGTGCTCAAGCTTTCGTGACCCAGTATTTCCTTAATAGCAAGAACATCAACATCTCCGTACTGGTACATAAGTGTTGCCGCAGTATGTCTTAATTTATGAGTAGATAAATCGCGTTCTGCAAGCCCTGCTTTGGATAAAGTGTGCTTAACTATATGCTGAACTGTTTTAGAGCTGAGCCGTTCGCGTTGGCGACTGATAAAAAGGGCATTTTTATCTTTGGCGGCAACACCCTCAACAGAGCGATAGGGAAGATAGGCATTTATAGCATCAATGCACGCGTCATTAAGATAAATTGTTCGCTCTTTGTTGCCTTTACCGGTTACAACGAGTGTGTTGTTTGTGCGTATATCGGAAACATCGAGCGACACAAGTTCCGACAAACGCAGACCGCAATTAAGAAAAAGGGTAATGATACAGTAATCGCGTTCCTTGTATTTGCCGTCGACAGAACTCAATAATTTTTTACTTTCCTCAAGTGTCAAATATTTCGGCAATGTCTTCTTCAATTTAGGGGAATCAAGCTCCTGAATCGGATTCTCTTTTAAAAGTCTGCGCTGAATAGTAAGATACTTAAAAAAAGCTTTAAGGCTTGAAACCTTGCGTGCACGTGTACGCTCATTATTATTGCGTTCGGTTTTACAGTAAACAAGATATTTATAAGCATCATTCAAAGTAACCGATGAAATCATTTCAAGATCAATATCTTTAATTTTAATATCATCAAAATCAACGCCGTCATCAACAAGACGGCGTTCGATTTTCAAAAACTTGAAAAAAGTAGATAAATCGTTCGCATATTCGCAAACGGTCAGCTCCGAACGGTTTTTAATTACACTGCAATAATTAAGAAACTCAAAGGCAAGCGGAGGGAGTAAGTCGAAATCTTCACGCCTCAAGACATAAAACCACCTTATAAAGAACAGTAAAAAAATACATCGAGTTAGACAAAATTAGGGATTTGAACCATTGTAACATTTAATCAGCTTATTTGCAAGAGGTAAGACAATAATTCAAAAAGACGTTTCTGCAAATCATCATAAAAAAATAGCTTAATT
>JAZUJG010000095.1:0-12277 GCA_045642645.1 Acutalibacteraceae bacterium
CCACCTTCTGCAATTCCTCTTTAGTCCACACTCTGCCTACGGGGTTGTGCGGACTGCACAGAAGCATAAGCTTTGTGCTTTCGTCGGCGGCAAGCTGCTCGAGCTTGTCGAAATCCATAACGTATGTGTTGCCCTCGGGAATAAGCGGTGCATCGGCAACCACGCGGTTATTGTTGTTTATTGCCTTTGCAAAGGGATAGTAAACGGGAGATTGAATTATGACTTTATCCCCCTCATTTGTGAATGCCCTTACGCTTGTATTGACCGCCCAGACGATGCCGGCAATGCAGGTTATCCAATCATTTTTGATTTGCCAGTCATGGCGGCGAAGCATAAATTCGCGCACTACATCACGGTACTTTTCATCGGCATCGGTATAACATAAAAAGCCGTCGTCGATGAATTTTACAAGCGCGTCGTGTATGGCGGGTGCCATTTTGAACTCCATATCGGCTACCGAAAACGGATATGCGCCGCCCTCGACAAGTCCGTCGGGAACATTGGTATCCCACTTTGCAGAGCCCGTGCCGCGTCTTGAACAAATTTCATCAAACATAAATATCCCTCTTTCTATTTTAAGCCGCAATAAAGAGAATTGACGATGCGAGCATAATCTGACCCCAGAAATATGTAACTATATTGAATATTTTAAGCGGATAGTTTTTCTTTTGACCGCAGAAGAGAATTACCGCGAGCGAGCCGTCGGAAAGCAGGAAGAAAACCGAGCCGACAGTAAGGACTATTGCGGCGAGAATGCTGCCGCCAGCAAGGTATGTTCTTATGCCCAGAACACTCGCCTTGACGACCATTGTGATGAGTATAAGCGCATAAACGAGGATGCCGTATTTAACGACGGGCGGGTTGAATTTGATTTTCATAACGAGGGCAATAAGAATTGTCACCGCAAGTGTTGCGACACCTGCTGCAATTTCATACCACGAAACCGGCTTATAATCGGCAAAGAGTGCGGGAAGCGCCCTCAGGTAAGCAACTATGTAAACGATATGCCCTATAAGGAAGCTGACAAAGCCCGTAACGAAATAGGCGTTTGACTCCTTGGCGTGCAGGAAATAGTCGCCCACCCAGCCGAAGCCGAGGCCGATAAGCATTGTAATTGCATACGGCGAGGTATTGTCGGCAATAAGGATTGAAAGCACGCCTATGGCAAAAAACATTGACGAGCAGACCATTTTGAGAATAAGACTTTTACGGCACTTGGTGGGCCACATGGCTTTTAAGTACCACGGTGTGCAAATCGCCTCTATAACGCAGCATATTGCAAAAAGTATCCAAAGTAACACATATATTCCCCCATGTTCCATACTGTTTAAATTTTAACACAGTTATATTTAAAATTCAATGCAACAGTATGTTATATTTTGCGGCGGAATATTGTGCAGAATGTAAAGTTTGGCTACAAAACGCGCAGAAAACAAATAAAAAAAGCACAGGCACTCCGTTAAGAGTGCCTGTAAATTATTTGTTTTCGTTCTGCGCCGAAATCGTCAATTTATCAGTAAGTGAAGTTGTTGCAGATCATAGTATTAACAAGCTCCTGCTTGTCGATGGTAATCTGCTTAAGACCGAGAATCTTGCCTGAGCCCTGAATGGCAACATTCATATACTGAGTGATGGAAACGATTTCGTTTGTCTTGGTGTTGTACTCAAGGATAGCGGTACAATCATGATAAGTAAGATTGTACTGAACATTCTTGATAACCGCCTGAACTGTGCCGCCGTTGAGAGTTTCGTCAATATCCTTCTTGGAAAGAGGAGAGAACATAGCGCCGGTGTCGCTTATATAAGTTTCGTCATACTCGTTCATGGGCTCGGGATTCTGCTCGTCCTGAAGAACGATGGTGATGGTAGCGATATCGCCATTCTCTTTATAATCGTAGCTCTTAATTTTGGAAGCATCGGTGAGATAGCAGCCCTTGTTTTCCTTGCAAACGGGGAACCACTTCATATCGGAGCCGGCTTCTTTGACCTCGGGATTGGCTTCTGCAGTTTCCTTGCTGGTCATAATGCCGAGAGTATCAACGAGGTCAAGCAGAGTGCCTACAAGACCGGAGCCTTCGGAAATAACGCGGCTGTTTGCGTCGGAGGGAAGCTGCTGATACTCAACCTTGGTATAAGCAGGCTTGTCGGTCTTAGCCTTGTTCATAACATCGGTATAAATCTTAAGAACTTCTGCAGCGGTCTTGGAGGGAGCTGCGGGAGTGTCATTGCCGCCCTGAGGCTGAGCGGGAGTGTCGTTGCCGCCCTGAGGCTGAGCGGGAGTGTCGTTGCCGCCCTGGGGCTGAGTGGGAGTATTGGTGCCCTGCTGTGAGGGAGTGCTGCTCTGCTGCGAGGATGTGCCGCCCTGCTGTGAGGGAGTAGTACCCTGCTGTGAGGGAGTGGTACCCTGTTGCTGTGCGCCCTGCTGAGCATCGCTGCTGCTTGCGGCTACGGTGCCGTTACCTTTAACGAGCATAATAACCGAAGCTATTGACACTGCGTTGCTGGTGACGATAGTGAAGAAAAGTGCTATTGCAAGTATAATAGCAACTGCCTTCATATCTGAATTTTTCATTGGAAGTTCCCCTTTCATTTTTGCAGTATATTAAACCGCATACTATCAAACATAGATTAAACCAAAACGCGAAAAAAGTCAAGACGGATTTTATGTACAATTATATCCGCTTTTTTTATGCACTTTGACTTTTCGAAAAAGAAAAAACGGGGCTGATAAACAGCCCCGTCGGTTATTGGTTTACTGATTAATAAACGAAGTTGGACCACTTGCTGTGGAATTCGAGAACGCCGCCGCCGGAAATCTGACCGATGAGAACTACGCTTGCAGTTGCAGCGAGTTCGCCGGTGGTAACATGGTCGATGCTTACGAACTTGCCGTCCTTAGTCATTTCAGCGGTGATGGTGTAAGCCTTGTAGATGATTTCGCCCTTGTCAAGACTCTTAACGATCTTGCTGACGGTGGAATCGTTCTGAACGGTGTCAAGAACATCTTCCATATAAAGGATACCGGTAGCCATGGAAGCAATACCGTTTGAACCCTTGGGAGGAGTATTTTCGTCCTTCATAACGATAACAACCTCATAGTTGCCGTTGGGAAGCTCTTTTCTTGATGCGCTTGCTACATTGTCGATGGAGGCGCCGCAGGGAGCCATACGTCTCTTGGCATCGTCGCTGCCTTTTTCGGAAACGGTATCGCTTGCATCGGCTTCACTTGTCATAAAGCCCTTGAGAACACCTTCAAGAACGGAGCTTGCTGCGCCGAGATCAAGTGACTTGAGATCCTGCCACTCTTTACGGGTGTGACCTGCAGAAGCGTTGTTGATGATATCGTCGCAAGCTGCCTTGTAGAAGTTGAAAGCTTCGGCATCTACTGCATTTGCGGGAGCAGCGGGAGTGTCGTTGCCGCCCTGAGGCTGATCGTTGTTCTGAGGCTTATCGTTATTTGCCGGAGTATCGGTATTGGTATTTGTGTTGGTGTTGTTTGTGGGAGTGGTATTGTTCGAAGAATTGTTGTTCGCCGGAGTGTTATTGTTTGACGTATTGTTATTTACGGGTGTGGTATTGTTGTTGGTGGGAGTTGTACCCTGCTGATTACCGCCCTGCTGAACATCGCCGCCATCGCTTGTGGCAACAGCGCCGCCGTCTTTAACGAGCATAATAACAGAGGCTATTGACACTGCGTTGCTGGTAACTATTGTGAAGAAAAGTGCTATTGCAAGTATAATAGCAACTGCCTTCATATCTGAGTTTTTCATATCGGTTTTACCCCTTTCGAAATTTCACCGCGACTATGCGGCACATTATCAGTAATTAAAGATTACAACATTGCGCGTAAAATGTCAAGAAATATTTGTACAACAGTCAAAAAAATGAACATTCGCGGCTGAAAGCGAACAAAACCGGGCGTTTGGCGCTCGGTTTTGCAGTAAAAAACATTTATTTAAGCTTTTCTATATTCCAGATATTCTTCGCATACTCGTTTATAGCGCGGTCGGCGGCGAAAATGCCGGATTTTGCCGTATTTGTAAGCGACATCTGCGACCAGTTCTTTGAATCTGCGAAGGTTTCGCGCATTTTAGCCTGGGCGCGTCTGTAATCAGCATAGTCGGCAAGCACCATAAACGGATCGTGGTGTATAATCGTGCCGGAAATATCGCTGAAATCCTGCCCGTTTATGCCGCCGTGGGTTATAAAGTCAAGCACACGGCGCAGTTCGGGATTGTTGTTGTAGAAATTGGCGGGTGTATAGCCGCTGTTTCTGAGATTTACAACCTCCTCGGCAGTCATACCGAAAAGGAACATATTATCATCGCCCACGGCATCGTAAATCTCGACATTTGCGCCGTCGAGAGTACCTATTGTAACGGCGCCGTTCATCATAAGCTTCATATTGCCGGTGCCGCTTGCCTCTTTACCGGCAAGCGAAATCTGCTCGGAAACGTCGGCGGAGGGCATAAGCTTTTCGGCATTGGTGACATTGTAATCCTCAACATAAAGCACTTTGAGCCTGCCGCGGACATCGGGATCTTCGTCTATAAGCTTGCCGAGCGCGAGAATAAAGCTTATGATTCGCTGTGCAACATAATAGCCGGGAGCAGCCTTTGCGCCGAATATATAGGTATGGGGAACGAAGTCGCCGTTGGGATTATCTTTAATGGCAAGGTAATCGGCAACGATATTGAATGCGTTAAGGTGCTGGCGCTTATACTCGTGCAGGCGCTTGACCTGAACATCGAATATGGAATCGGGATCAAGCTTCTGCCCGGTAGTTTTGTAAATTCTTGCGGCGAACTCCTCTTTATTGGCGCGTTTTATTTCCGCGAGTTTACGGAGCACGGCTTCATCATCGCGGTAATCGCAGAGCTTTGCGAGATTTTCGGCATCGTAAATGAATTTGTCGCTGCCGAGCAAATCGGTGAGGAATGCGGTAAGGCGCGGATTCGCCTGACAGAGCCAGCGGCGGTGCGCTATACCGTTGGTAACATTTGTGAATTTTTCGGGTGTGAGCTTATAGAAATCATTAAAGAGCGAATCCTTTAAAATCTGACTGTGGAGCTTTGACACGCCGTTTACGCTGTGTGAAGCCGCCACGCAGAGATTTGCCATTCGCACCGCGCCGCCGGAAACTATCGCAACGCGCTCAACATAGGCGGCATCGTGCGTGCACTCCCACACATAAGCGCGCAGGCGGTTGTCGATTTCCTTTATAATCTCATAAACGCGCGGAATAAGGCGCCTTACAAGTTCCTCGCTCCAGCACTCGAGAGCTTCCGCCATAACGGTATGATTGGTATAGGCGAAGGTATTGGTGACAATGCGCCAGGCATCGTCCCAGCCGTAGCCGCATTCATCAAGCAGTATGCGCATAAGCTCGGGGATAGCCATGGTGGGATGTGTATCGTTTATGTGGATAGCTACCTTTTCGGGCAGATTGTCAACTGTGCCGTAAACGCGCAGGTGGTGGCGTACAATATCCTGCACCGATGCGGAAACGAGGAAATACTGCTGACGGAGGCGCAGAGATTTGCCCTCGGGGTGATTATCCATGGGATAGAGCACCTTGCTGATGACCTCCGCCATAGCCTGACGCTCCATAGAGCGCATAAAGTCGCCCTGGTTGAAGGACTTCATATCGAATTCGGGAGCGCGCGCGGTCCACAGGCGAAGAACGCTGACTATCCCCTTGCCGTCCTTACCCGGCACAAACATATCATACGGCACAGCCTGAATGACATTGCCGTTTTCGATTTCGACATGGTGGTACTGATTTTCCCACGATTCCTTGAGTTCACCCTCAAAGGTGACATCCACCGCACTGCTCTCACGCGGGACGAGCCACACCTCGCCGCCGGGGAGCCAGTTATCCGGCAATTCGGTCTGCCTGCCGTCAACAAGCTTCTGGCGGAAAATGCCGTATTCGTACAGAATGGAATAACCTCTCGCGGGATACCCCTGCGTTGCAAGTGCATCGAGGTAGCAAGCCGCAAGCCTGCCCAAACCGCCGTTGCCGAGACCGGCATCCGGCTCGCATTCATAGAGACTGTCAAGCTTTATACCGTAGTCGCCGAGTACACTCTCAAAGGTTTTGGTGAGATTGAGATTGAAAAGCGTATTTTTAAGCGACCTGCCCATAAGAAATTCCATAGACAGATAGTAAACGCGCTTGTGACCGTCGCGGTCGGACTGCTGACTGAGCTCCGCCCTGCCCTGCGCCATCATATCGCGGGTTATCATGGCGATTGCCTTATAATACTGCTCGTAGGTGGCATTTTCGGTGGAAATGCCGAAGAAGTGGAGCAGCTTGTTTTCAAGCAGTTCCTTTGCTTGACGCTTTGTAAGCTTATAATTCATATAAAACCTCCAAAAATATTAAAGAAAAAGGTGGTTTTTTATCTTCCGATTATACATATTACACTAAAATAACGGTAAAATCAATATGTAATATAACGCAAATATGGGCACACTATACGCGTCTTTTTTATATATTTTTATTTTTTGCGCAAAATATTTTATTTCCGCAAGGAAAAAGCGGTTGACTTTTGCAAAAACTTGTGATAATATATCTAAGCAATAAATGCAGAGGTACCGAAGTGGTTATAACGGAACGGTCTTGAAAACCGTCGTACGGCAACGTACCGTGGGTTCGAATCCCACCCTCTGCGCCACATTTTAATATAAACATTTATGTTACCTGCAGAAGTACTCAAGTTGGTGACGAGGCGCCCCTGCTAAGGGCGTAGGCCGGCTAAACCCCGGCGCGAGAGTTCGAGTCTCTCCTTCTGCGCCAAAACTCCTGAAAATTGCGAAAAACGCGGTTTTTAGGGGTTTTTTCTTGCTTTTTAAGGTATTTTTGCCTTATTTTTTGGCATTTTTGCTGTTTTCACCCTTGTTTTTAAGTTATCCTGATTTGATAAATTTTTTCGAAAAACTCGCTAAAACGCAGAAAAATATCGCCCGTTGTCAAACACGGTTGTCAAACATTTTTTATAAAACAATAGTTATAGTTTGCCCACATATTTCATCAAAAAAGAGGCGAAGATTTGAGGTCTTCGTCTCTTTTTCAATAACAGTTTTTGCTTGTCGACTTGAACGATATTATTGGCTTTCCGCCGTTTTATATCGTGCTTCAAGTAATTCGTTTGCGCTTGCCACATCGCTATCGATAGTATCAATATATCCTAATGTTGAAGATACCGAATTATGCCTCATCGCCCTTTGAATGCAGGGTAAATCCACGCCACTGTCGTTAAGTTGAGTAGCATACGAGTGACGCAGTGAATACGGTCCGAGGTTTGATACGCCCAATCGTGTTTTTGTCTCTTTAAACTTATCGTAAAAGGTATCCCTGTAAAACGGACATATTTTACCGTTTTCAGACTTTGCGGCCAAACTTCGCAAAATCCCCTCGACATATTCCGAAATCGGAATATTTGTATCTTTTCGTTTTTTTGTTTTTTTGCCCGCTTTTTTGGAAATTCGATGATTATCGAAATCAATCATATCCAACGTCATATCAAATACTTCGGCTGGCATAAGACCTGTAAACGCCATTAAAACACAAAGTTGACAAACTGTATCACCTTTTTCGGCTTCCCTTTTAAAGGTTTCAATATCCTCTTGCGGGAATGCGTGTACTTTTTCTGTCTCATTTTCCGGCAAACAAACAGCCTTTGCAACCTTCTTCTGTGCAACATCATCAATTTCTGCGAACCCGAACAAAACGCATAAAAGATCTTTAATATCTTTTGCCGCATCGTAGCTCTCAATCTTATCAACAACTGCTTGCAAATCAGCCTTTTTCAAGGTGGAGATATCAACATACGCGATATCTTCTATGCGCTTTCTTGCCGTTTTATAGTGGGTTTGAGTGCTCTTCGACTTGTTTAACATCTCGCATTGCGAGTATGCCTGCCAGTAACTGTCGAGCGTATATGTTTCTGTCTTTTGTACTTTCCCCCTTCTTTCTTCTTGTTCCATCTTCAAGTACGGTATGTAGTTTAGTGCATCTGTCTTTGTTTTGAAACCACTCTTGGTTTTGGCAATAGCTCTACCATTGGTTTTGTATCCAACAATTATTTTGGCTATCCACAAACCTGTACGTTTATCCTGGTATGCGCTGCCTTCACCGTTGGTTCTTTTTTTGCCCTTTTTGCGGGTGGGAGCACTGCTTTGCTTTTTTCCGCAAAAATTGCAGAACAGCGACCCATCCGGTATTTCTCTTTTACAGAACTTGCAATCCAATGCTCCCACTCCTTTCTTGTAATCAGACTTTTATATATTCAAACAGTCAGTTTACGGCTTTTTCGAACTGTGTTCTGACTATAAAATATGTATACCGGTGTTCGCCTGTTTTTACAGCCCAACCAAACGGAAGTATGCCTGCTCGCAAGCCCATCCGAATGAACTGCGGACTAACATGCATCCTTTGAGCTGCTTCGGCAACAGTTACACGTTCAACATCAGACATATGATTTCTCCTTTCTGTCAAATTTGTTTTTTCTTAAATCGCATCAAAGTGCTCTTGCTGATACCAGTCAGGGTTTCAACCTCTTTATAAGTACGACCTTGACACAACAATTCAAAAGCGTGCTCCTTTTGCTTATTCGAAAACTTCGGCGGCATGCCTTCTTTGTAGTCAGGGGTTTGTTGTGCGGCAGCCTTTCCTGCTTGGGTGCGTTCCACGATCATATCGCGCTCATACTCTGCGAATGCCAACATAACCGTCAAAATGAGATTTCCGACTGCAGTATTATCGATAGTCCCAATATTGAGGATGTTGACTGTCACATCTCTGTCATATAATTCTCGGATTGTTTGCACACCTTCAACGGTGGTTCTGGCAAATCTGTCAAGTTTCGTAACAACCAAAGTGTCACCTGCCTGCAAAGAAGAAATCAACTTTGCGAATTCCGGTCGCTGCATAGTTTTACCAGAATAGGTCTCGACGATAATCTTTTCGCATCCGTATTCTTTTAATCTTGTTGTCTGCTCCTCAAGTGAATTGCCATCTCGACTTTGACCTGCTGTAGACACCCTTGCATAGCCATATACCATTAGTTTTTCGCTCCTCATTTTTGAACCCAAGTTATGACACCATTTCGTTGGCGATTTCTCGTAATTATGAAACCCGTGCCATAACTTTTAACTTTTGGTCCTTTGATGAGTCGCACTATAGCGCGCATTTTACTTAAGCGCAAGGCCATTTTCCAAAAAGTTCACAATTTATACGTATTTTTTAATTTTCCGGGGCACACCGTTTGGCAATCGATTCAGTGCCATTACGTATCGACCGCGCACAGTCAGTACGGAACCGATTTGCCGAATCAACATCTTGTACTTCGATGCTGATTTAAGAGTTTTTTCTTTTTTGGCACCACTCCTTTCAAGTGATATATTTCCCTGTTTCAGTAACAATAAAGTGAAAACCTGCATTTGTTGGCAAGTATTTTTTATCAAGAATCAAAAAGTCCGAGTTCTGACAAGAACCGTGATTCACACCACGGATCGTATCCGCCGTCATCTTCGGCAGAAATCAAGTACAAATTCGTTTCCGCTCGCGTTAGGGCAACATATAGCAGTCGCCGTTCGGACTCAATACCGGCAGTCCAGTGCTCCTCAATTGTCAATCTCGACGGGATAACACCATCGGAGCAGCCGACCACGAACACGCACTTAAATTGCTTTCCTTTGGAAGCGTGGATTGTCATAAGACTCACAGAATTTAATTCTTTTTCCTTCGATAACAATTGTTGTTCGTCCTGAATTACAATCGGTATTTTTTCTTTTTTGAAAGCCAGTTTATATTTTTCGGAAAACCTGGAGTTTCGATACAAAACGGCAAAATCCGAATAATCATAACCACTTTCACGAAGTCTTTTAATTTCACTGATTATATATTCAGCCGACAAATCGGAATCGATGAAATGCGCGTATGCTACATCATTTCCGCTTTCCGACACGGCTTTCATTTGGTAGTCAGTACGGCACGTGTTTTTGCTTATAAGTGAATTGGCACACTCAACAATCTGCGGTGTGGAACGATAGTTCAAGGTTAGTTGTATTGTTTCGCTGTTTTCAGGTAAAAATTTTGAGAAAATATAAGGATCGGAACCGCGCCATTCGTAGATGTTTTGATCCGGATCGCCGACAACCATAATGTTTTTCCGTTTTTCACCGAGAATCAAAACCAATCTGCTTTGCAAATCATCAACATCTTGAAATTCGTCTACCATTATGTATTTGTATTTACTCTGCCACTTTTCGCGAACAAGCGCGTCATTTTGCAGAATATGTACTGCCAGAAGAATCAAGTCAGAAAAGGCAAGTTGGTTGTTTTTTCTTTGTTCATTCAGAAGCACCTTTGTTACTGCACCGATTTCATTATCGGTGTCGGGTAGGTCCGTTTTGTTATCGAGCATGTACTTGCATACATCTGCACTGTTACAGGTTTTATATTCCTCAATTTGACGCAATTTTTCTTGGATATCAGCAGAGTTATTGAACAAACCCAATTCTCTTTCAATTTTTAGTACACTTTCAATTTGAGTCTTTTTATCACTTATAATAAAGTTTGAGTTATATACATTCGAGTGCTTTTCTATTTCATCAATCAAGAACCGACGGCAAAATGCATGGAAATCGAAAATATTTAAAGTATCGCTGTTTATATTCAGCACAACGAAAATACGATTACGCATTTCTTCTGCAGCTGCCCGAGAGAATGTTAAACATAATATTTCTTCGGGAGCAATGTTAAGTTCGCGCACAATGTGAACAAATCGTGCGGCAATAACTTCTGTTTTTCCGCTTCCGGGACCAGCAATGACTTTTATAACGCCATCAGTTGTGTTAATTGCTTTATTTTGCTCGTCGTTAAATTTCGCAAGAATCGCCTCATTTCGTTATATTTTTTATCCCTTTCGGTACGGTCCGACATAAACTACCTATAATACACATGTTTATTCTTTTGCGTCCTGTACCGATACCGCCTGCACAAAATATTTCATTCCTTTTTAGTGTTTTTGTGTCAACCGGCTTTTTGCCCCTCTTAAAAGTTTGTTTTGCATTTTAAGTTGCGAAATACAGAAAAGATTGCTAATACGCACGAATAGGCATATTCCGTTTTCGCCACAATTCTTAACTAATAAAACCATTCTGCAATGTTACAAAAATACTGCAATCCAATTTTTTCTTTGCAGGCGAATAAAAAAGCAACGAAGGTTTGTTTATCTGTATTTCCAACTGCAAACGAAGTAAACAAATATACGTAAACTAACGAAAACCTTTCGTTGCTTTTGAAAAAACTATAGTACCTCATTCTGCTGTATTGACTTCAACACCTGTTCTACTGAATGGGGGGATTCGTCATTTCACAACTACCTCATAGGACACTTATGCGGTAACAAATGAAGTTGTTTTTATCGTTGTGTCCGTTATGATTCGTTTGTGAATTGTTATGTATATATGAATAATAAGAATCACAACGAAAAAACGTAGTATTATCAAGGTTTTTCACTTCAAAATGTCCACTATTTTGGGGGTATATATCCACCAATTTAAAGGACCTTTTTACACTACCGTTGTTTATTTATCCGCTTTCGTATTTTGCTGGTGTCAACGAGGATTTGTTTTTCGCCACCGTATTCACAAGAATCGTATGCAGTTTTATTACTGTGAAAAACAAGGTTGGGGTTAATGATGTACTCTCTGCCGTTCCTTGGTTCGATCCGGATTATATTAGCGTCCTCGAGTGCTTTTGTTTTGTTGTATATGGCACTCTTTTTCAAGCCGCATATCGCAATCAAATCATTCCTTTTTATGTGTATGCAGTTAAGACCGTCCGACTCGCAAATAAGCGCAAACAGTAATGTGATCGGAGAATTGTTGCTCATGTTCAAAGCAAGCAAATGTATAAGATACTGCTGGTTAACCTGAAAAAACTTCTCGTTGGTTTTCAGCGGTTCTTCATTAGCGGTCCAAAAAAACTTTCTGTTTTTTGTTTTACACCGAAGTACGACATTAGCGTTCAAGAGACAGTTTGATGATCTTGGCGTGTGTTTAATAAGTTTCGCTTCATTTAAAAGTTTCATATACTTTTCGAAAGTTTTCTCATCGCAGTCGAGGGCATTTATAAAATACCTACGATCATAAACCACTTCGTTCTTTGTATTACACTTATACACAAAAATGAGAAACAAATTAACCGCTCCCGGAGCATTCTTGTTTAATGCCGCTAATCTTTCAAGACCCTGCTGCGTAAACA
>JAZUJG010000096.1:0-4215 GCA_045642645.1 Acutalibacteraceae bacterium
TGAAGATTTGAGCGCGGATGCGGCATATATGCGAGAATGGATGCAATCCATCGCAATGATGATCATGAAAGGCGCAGATATCCGGATTATCCATGACGTTGACCGCCCATCCGGTGAGATGTTGCTCGGGCTTATGAGCTGGATTCCGCTTTATATGACCGGAAAGGTCGCATCTTTCTATCTAACCGACACCTCGAACCGCATCTATTGCCACACCGACTATGTATCGGACACTGCCGCGCTCTCAGGCGAATGTATAAGAGAGTATCACAACGAGGGGCGATATCTGCTTACCCAAAGTGAAACTGAACTTTCTTATTGCAAAAAGCGTGTGCAGCGGATATTCTCAAAAGCAAAACCGCTGATGAAAACATACAGGGCAGATGAGCGCGATGCGTTCTTTTGTTTTGAAACCGGCGAAATGCTGTCGGGAGGTACGCGGCGCAATATTCTTTCTTCTTTACCGACCTATACGATTCCCGACAGTGTTCTGGAGAGTATGCTTGAAAATAATTCTTTCCCGGAAAAAGACAAAGCCGATGTCAGGCACTATATATCCGAGCAAAAGAAAATGGCAAAAACAATTCTTGAAAAGGGAACGATATGTGATGAAATCAATGTGCTGAGCGAAGATGAGTTCGCAAAAGCCCCCGTTTATTTATCTCTTTCCGGTATGTTTTCGGAAAAAGATTTGCAATATACATATCGCGAATATTTGCAGCACCTTGCGGCGACAAAACAATTTGCCGCAGACCGTGCCGGATATGCCTTGCGTATGGATTCAGTCCATGTTTTCAGAAATATTCAGATTCAGATCAATGCGGGGAAATGGGTGATTGTATCAAAAAACAACGCCCCTTCAATTCATTTTGTCATAAAACATCCCAAGCTTGTCCGCACTTTTGAAGAATTTTGCAGACCGGCAGCGGAATAATGAACGCTTATCATTTAATGATTATCTAAAAATGAGAATCCCGAAAAGGAGATGTACTTTATGAAAACAAAAGTAATAGCATTTCTCTTGGCAGCAATAATGATTTTATCATTATTGAGCGGCTGCGGCGGCAATTCTGCCGATAAGCCCGGCAAAAAGGGCGAACTTACACTTTCACCCGAAACGACCGCAGTTACCACAAGCGACGGTATTACCGTGGATGTGGGCGATTATGTTCTTGACGGCGAAACGCAGCTGACCGTTGCAAAGCAGCCGGCTGAGGAGAACAAGGATGAGGGGTATAAAATCGAATCCTATGATATTTCTCTGGGCGAGATGCACGAGCTGAATGATTTTATCACCATCCGCATACCTTACGATACCGGCTTTTGTGAAAACGGGCAGGACCCTGCACGCTGTGTAGGCGCAAAATATAAAAATGAAACCACCGGTGAGTGGGAGGATGTTCTGTTCGAGGTCGATTCAACCGCAAATGAGCTTGTGATATACACAGACCATTTGTCCTGTTACGGCATTTTCTATGTCAAAAACGAGGGTAAACGCAATGCTTACATCACGGATGTTCTCGATGCCGGACTTTATATGGAGAATGCGGCGGCATACGATTTTGCAAAAAGGATCGCGAAAGATGATCCTACGGTCATAGGCGAGCTTGCAAAATTCGGAATTCAGGCGAGCAGTAATTTTTTTGATTACGCCGACCGACTTGACAATGCCATAACCATGGCAACCGTAGGCGATATACCCGATTGGCTGAATACCGAGATTTCCGGAACGAATCTCACGCTGTTTTCCGCAATAGGCTACATTGCCACCTGCAAGAGCCTTATGGAGGTCGCAATAAACGATACAGCAGGCGGCGGTGCAGACAAGGGCGAGGTGCTGAATCTTATACGCGATGTCGGCAGTAAGGTCACTTCTTACTGGGCGGATGCTTTCACCTCTGTCGGCAGCGGCGCTCTGTCTGTCGGAATGGGCGGTGTCCTCGTTATCGACAAAATGCTTACTGCCTTCGCCGAGGAAGCGGCTTCCACTAAACTTGAGGATATCGCTTATGTCTATCATCATTATAACGAGGGCTTCTCGGGCTTCGGTCATAAGCCGATGACTGCAAAGGATTGGCGGGCAAAGGCTATCGAGGTAATCGACAAGCATCCGAATGATCCCGAAATCGCCGTTACCGCACTTGAAGCGGGCTTCAGAGAGTATGCTTCGGAGTTTTTCACGCTGACCTTGGATCAGCAGGCAGAGGTCGCGGCAGATACTCCGCTTGTAACGGTCAAAAACATCCCGAATATAACCGAAGCGGAGCAGGAAAAACTGACCGAGGAATATATCGCTCATCTTAAAGCAAATGTTATGCCGGGCGTGCTCAGAAGCGTTGAGAACTACATGGTGCGAAAGGTCGAACAGCAGCAGCTTCAGGCAATCAATAAAATCAAGGCTTATTACAATTCAAAAATAAATATCACCCTAACGGAAGATATAGAAGAAGGTAAGGAAAGCGCCTATATCGGCTATAAATTCCGCTTTGCACCGCTTAACGAAACCGCCGCCGTTGCAAACTGGACGCGGAAATGGGACGGCAAACCTGTCAATACCTCTGCAACACTTATGGGCTTTATGACGGCAGGTTTGCCCCACACGGTTGAATTCTTCGCACCCGATGCGGATATGAATACCGCGAAGCCGGAATTTGTTGTTCCATTTGTAATCGGCATCCCCGAAATAAATATTACATTCGGCGGCAGTCCGAAATTTGAAGGCGGCATTGATGCGTTTATGGGCGAATGGCGCGATGCGGAAGGCAAGCGCACGATTCTCAGCCGCAGCGGCAATAATGTTATTGAGAAAAATCCCGACCTTGCGTGGTATGGCGGAGATGTCTGCTGCACGGAGTATTAGGCTGAATTCGATGAAGCCACCGCAACTCTGAATCTCAAAGGTATCACGACTTGGGTCAGCAGCTCTCTCGAGTCCGATGAACGGCGTCTTGAATTGGATGCGTCAAGCGCCGGCGCAGCTTTCACCGTTAAAGAGGTTTCCGGCGGCAAGATAACCGCAATTGAGCTTTCCGGAAAAACCCTGACAAGATAAATTCAGCGTATAAAAAATCAATCTATATAAAGCATAAGGAGTGATACTGTGATAGGAAGACAGGTAATTAAAACCAATCGCGCATTTACGCTTGAGGAGCTCGAGCAGTTTATGCAGGAGCACTGGGATAAGGAGCAGTACAATCATTTCGTCATCGGGCGGCCCACGGCGGCATCCGTTGAGCAGTATATTCTGCTTCCGGCAACGCCCCGTTTTATGGTGATTGCCTATGCGCGTAAAGGCGGATTGTTCAGTAAGGATGCAAAGGTGATTCTTGCAGTCTGCGATACCCCCAAGGGCGCTGAGCAGGATATTCTGCGCTCCGTACATTCACACAATGTTTTCTTCGGTGCGTGGAAGGTCAAAACCACTATGTCTATGGAAGAAGAACGAAAAGGTCCGGCGGAGGAAATCCTTCAGAAGTATGCCGCATATATGAGGCAGCTTCTTGCCGGTGCCGGTTATACAAAGTAAGGAGGAAATGAATATGGATCCTTTTGTTTCGTATCTGCTTGTAGGTATTGTGCTCGTTCTGATCGGTTTTCTCGTCATCAGAAAGGGCTCACAGAAGAAGAACAGATGTACCGCTTCCGCTTCTGCCGTAATCGTGGAGGTTCAGGTGGAAAAGGATACATCCGATTCGGAAAATAATACCGGTAAGAAATACAACTATACACCGATTTATGAATTTACGGTCAACGGAAATACCATTCGTAAAAGCGGCGGCATTTACAGCCACAATAAAAAAGAATACCATGTGGGCGATACTTCAATGGTTATGTATAACCCCGATAAACCGGAGGAATTTCTGGTAAACGGTAAAAGCGGCGGAAAGAGTTTCGGAATTGCGCTTATTCTGTTCGGACTTTTTATCATCGCAATAGCATTTACACAAAGGTAATTGAAACATTGATTTAATATGTGAATAAAAAACTCCCGGAAAAGCATTTTGCCTTTCCGGGAGTTGTGTGTTTGGTTTAGCGTCGAATTATTCAGCCTTATCGTATTCTTTCTTCTTCATAAAGAATACGCCGATTACCATGAATGCAGCGAATACTATAAGATAGAAAAGTACGGGGCATGAGAAGTGCGGATTTGCGTTGAGTGCACTGATTGAAACGGTCTGTACATCACAATCTGCTTCTGCATCATTAAGCTTAACA
>JAZUJG010000097.1:0-1650 GCA_045642645.1 Acutalibacteraceae bacterium
ACATACGATGAGACCTGCCCGACGGAGTTCATGGCATATTCCACAATTTTGTACTGCGTGCGCTCAAAGTAATGGGGCGCGACCGTGGGCAGCATAGCGGTGTGCGGTATGCTCATAACTGTCATAAATGTACAGTACATAAGCGCCGCAAACAGATACCACCACCATACGGCATTATCGTTGCCGCCGGAACTTATACCGAACGAGGTCCATTTAAAAAGGTACGAAAGTGCAAACGGAATGGCGCTTATGAGCAGATACGGACGGTGTCTGCCGTTTTTGGAACGCGTTCTGTCGGTAATTATGCCCATAACGGGGTCGCTTACCGCATCCCACAGACCGCTTATAAGCGAAATTTTGCCCGCTGCGGCAGTACCCATACCCTCAACGAATGCAAGGAACTGCTGGTGGAACTGATTTATGGGGTAGCCTGCGCCGCCAATGGTGATATTGACACAGGTGTAATTGAGCATGGGGCGAAGTGTTTCCTTGGTGTTGCCCTCTATGCCGCATATATCTTTTACTTTATCTCCTATTTTCCCCAATTAACACACCCCTTTATCCGTAAAGAATTACGCACCAATAGAATGTTTTGCCGTCTGATGAGTAGGCTCCCACACCTATATTTTTGAAAGCTCTGTTGCAGATTGTTTTTGAATTCTGCACATTTTCCATAATCTTTTCAAATGCGACATCGGTACTGCCGGTGGAAACCTGAATGAATTTATCCGCCGTGGTGAATGTTATGCCGGCATCCGAAAGTGCCTTGTAGTAATATGAGCCGTCTGCCCGTCTTAAAGCCGAGCCGGTGGAAACGGCAAATTCCTCGGCTGCCGCAGCAGCGATTTTACAAAGATCCTTTGAGGTTTTGAGCAACGGAGCTTTGCCGTCAGCCTCCACCCTTGCGGTATTGCAAAGTGTAAGGAAACGGTTGATGTCCGGCTCAAACTCATAGCTTTCCATATTGGTTTTTGCCTCAATGCCCGAGCAGATACGCAGAATACGGCGGGCGTCGGAGGTATCGAGTTTGCCGTTGCCGTTAAGGTCGCCGGCTTTTAAATCCATACCCGTTATATCACGCGGGTAAATGTGTATGGCACTCTGCAGAACGATAATAACATCCTGCAAAGTTATGTAGCCGTCGCAATCTATATCGCCGTAACGGCGGGTAATTTTAACGGAGCCGCTCAACGGTGAAAGTGTGATGCACAGCGTTGCCGCTATAACAAGCACTGCCGTAAGCACGGTTAATTTTTTCTTCATTTCACACACCCGAAAAAGAAAATTTTGTATTGATGTATTATTATACAACAATAATAAACAAATTGCAATTCATTTTTATACCAAAAGCGTGTAATGAGGTAATATAAAAAATATGCTGCGAATCAGCGTTCACAGCATATTTTTTGTTTCTTATCAGATTTTCATACCGGCTTCGGCACGGGTTTCGAGCCTGTCGGCAATTCTTTCGTTGACTCTGTCCTGCTCGCCCTTATCGGTTGCGAATTTGGTAAGGGCATTTTCAAGGGTGTAGCCTTCGCTGCCCGAATTCTGACCGTATTCCATATAAAGCTGATTGAGCTGCTCGTGCGAGCATTTAAGCAGCTCGTTGCTTATGGCAGTCGCCTCTTTTGTATCCTTGCCGATAAC
>JAZUJG010000098.1:0-2501 GCA_045642645.1 Acutalibacteraceae bacterium
CCGGCAAAATCTGCGAGCTTACCGCTGCCGAAATTCAGGCGGGTGATATCCCCTATGCCGGAAATCTTCTGCCATACGGTCCGCCCGTACCTTATAGCGAAAATCTCGGCTCGGTTGCGGTTTACACGCCCGAAGAAGTTGCCGCCGCAAAGGAAATCGACAGACGCATTGCGCACATAATGACCTTCGCGGAATTTGACAGATGGTATGCCACGGTTAAAGAGGATGTTACCGTTGAGGTCGAGCTCTGCTCCGACGGACTTGTTATGCCGATGTATGAAATAGTAAAGAACTCTCCCAACCGCGCAAGGTACATTTTCTTTTCCGGCAACACGCCCACAAATACAGAAATCAACGAGCTTATTAAAAAGCACGGCAAGCCCGATTGGCTCCGTCTGGGCGCAAATCTGCGCAGACTCACCCCCGAAGCCGTTGCATTTGTTGAGGATGCTTCGCTTTACGAAGTCGGTCTTAATGACCAATGGTTTACGGAAGATGATGTTAAATATCTCAACGACAAAGGCATAAAGGTCTTTTCAAACCTCGGCGACTATCCGGAATGGTGGCAGACCATAAACGTACTTAACATAGAGGCATTTAAAACGAATTATGCCGAAGCCTACACCGATTGGAAAAAAGAGAATGCATAAAAAGGTGAACGAATGAAACAGTACAGCGTTACGGGTATGTCGTGTGCGGCGTGCGCGGCGCGAATCGAAAAAGCGGTTAGCGAAGTAAACGGTGTTACCGCCTGCTCGGTGAGCTTACTTACAAACAGTATGACCGTTGAGGGCACCGCCGCCGAAAACGATATAATAAATGCCGTAAATGATGCGGGCTACGGTGCAAAGCCGAATAGCGAAAACGGTATTTCGGCAGATGCGCTTACCGACCGCGAAACGCCGATTTTAAGAAAGCGGCTGCTTGCGAGCATCGGCTTTTCAGCTGTGCTTTTATACATCACTATGGGGCACGGTATGCTCTCGCTCCCCCTGCCGCACTTTTTAAGCGGCAATTATGCGGCACTCGGCATTATGCAGGCTGTGCTTGCGGCAGTTATAATCGTTATAAACAGAAAATTCTTCATTTCGGGTTTTAAGAGTGTACTGCACGGCGCACCGAATATGGACACGCTCGTTGCGCTCGGCTCCGGAGTTTCGTTTTTGTGGAGTATTTACACTCTTATTAAGATTTTCAGCGGCTCCGCAGAGCTTTACGGCGGTTTATATTTTGAATCGGCGGCGATGATACTTGTGCTTATAACCGTCGGCAAAATGCTTGAAGCACGCAGTAAGGGTAAAACGACAGATGCGCTCAAATCGCTTATAAGCCTTGCGCCGAAAACCGCAGCGGTAATCCGCGGCGGCGTTGAAATTACAATACCCGTTGAAAAATTGAATGTAGGCGATATTTTCGCGGTGCGCCCGGGCGAAAGCATACCCGTTGACGGCATAATAACCGAAGGAAATGCGGCAATCGACGAATCCGCGCTGACGGGTGAAAGCATACCCGCCGACAAAGGCGAGGGCGACGGTGTTTACGCCGCGACCATAAATCAGACGGGGTATATAAAATGCCGCGCAACGCGCGTGGGCAGTGATACCGCACTTGCACAGATAATAAAAACCGTAAGCGACACCGCCGCCGCAAAGGCGCCTGCGGCAAAAGCCGCCGACAAGGTTGCCGCCGTGTTTGTTCCGGTGGTTACGGCGATTGCGGCAGCAACGCTTATTGTGTGGCTCTTACTCGGCAAAGAATTTGACTATGCGCTCGCAAGGGCGATTTCGGTGCTTGTGATAAGCTGCCCGTGTGCTCTCGGGCTTGCAACGCCCGTTGCCGTAACGGTGGGCAGCGGTCTCGGTGCAAAGCACGGCATACTTTTCAAAACCGCAGTTTCGCTTGAAGAAACGGGCAAAATAAAAATTGCGGTACTCGATAAAACGGGAACCGTAACCACGGGTGAACCGAAAGTTGCAAAAATCATCCCCGCCGAAAATATTACCGAAGATGAGTTACTGAAAACCGCGTATTCGCTTGAAATAAAAAGCGAGCATCCGCTTTCACGCGCGATTGTGAGTGAAGCCGAAGTAAGAGAAATAAAAGCCGAGGATATTACTGATTTCAAGGTGATTGCGGGAAAAGGTCTGTACGGAAAAATCGCAGGCGATGAAATCCGATGCGGCTCGGTAAAATATATTTCAAGCCGTGTGAATACCGATGAATATATGCTTGAACGCGCGGAAAATGAAGCCGCCGACGGCAGAACTCCCCTGCTTTTTGAAAAAGGCGGCAGGCTGCTCGGCATAATCTCGGTTGCCGATGAAATAAGAAAAGACAGTGCCAAAGCCGTTAAAGCTCTTAAAGATATGGGCATTCAGGTCGTAATGCTCACGGGCGACAACAAGCGCACCGCCGAGGCTATGGCGAAAGAGGCGGGCATTGAGCATACGGTTGCCGGTGTTCTGCCTAACGGTAAAGCCGCAGTTATAGAAAAACTGAAA
>JAZUJG010000099.1:0-5958 GCA_045642645.1 Acutalibacteraceae bacterium
TGCAGAGAGGTTTTTCTGCGTTTTGCGGAATTCGGCGCACCTGCCGAAATATTATATTCGGCAACGCCGCACATAGGTACGGATAAGCTGAAAACCGTTGTAAAAAACATTCGCGAAGAAATAATCAGGCTCGGCGGTGAAGTGCATTTTGACACAAAGCTTACGGGCATTTATACCGCAAACGGATTTGTTGCCGGTGTAGGAGTTCAAGAGAAAACCGGCAGAGAATACGATGTGGAAACGGATGCGGTCATTCTTGCGATAGGTCATTCATCACGCGACACATTTGAGATGCTTTATAAAATGGGGCTCGAAATCAATCAGAAGCCGTTTTCGGTCGGCACGAGAATCGAGCACAAACAGGAATATATAAACAAATCGCGCTACGGCAAGATGTGGAACTCGCCCCTTTTACCTCCCGCCGACTACAAGCTTTCGGCACACCCCGACCACGGCAGAGGACTGTACACATTCTGTATGTGCCCCGGCGGTACGGTGGTTGCGGCATCCTCCGAGGACGGCGGAATGGTCGTGAACGGAATGAGCGAATATGCACGCGATAAGGAAAATGCAAACTGCGCTCTGCTTGTGGGCATTGAGCCGCCGTTTGACAATCCGCATCCGCTTGCGGGAATGTATTTGCAGCGTGAAATCGAACAAAAGGCATTCAAACTCGGCGGCGGCAATTACACCGCCCCCGCGCAGCTGCTCGGTGATTTTTTGAATGGGGAAAAATCGACAAAGCTCGGCTCGGTAAATCCCTCGTGCCCGACGGGTGTTGTGCCGTCAAATATACGCGAAATTCTGCCAAAGCACGTATGCGATACGATTGCCGCGGCGATAGACAGTTTTGACAGACAGCTCCCCGGCTTCAAGCTGCACGATGCGGTACTTACGGCACCCGAATCCCGCAGTTCATCGCCCATAAGAATTGTTCGTGATGAATTCTACCAGACAACCGAGCTGCGCGGTCTTTACCCCGCGGGTGAAGGCGCAGGCTATGCGGGCGGAATAGTTTCGGCGGCAGTTGACGGTATAAAATGTGCCGAAGCGGTTATTACCGATGCAAATTATTAAAAAACAAGGACTTTACGGTAACTAAAATCGCCGTAAAGCCCTTATTTTATTATTATATTTCGATTTGTGCCAAATCAGTCAAGGAAATCTTTAAGCTTCTTGCTGCGGCTCGGGTGGCGCAGTTTTCTGAGTGCTTTTGCTTCTATCTGACGGATACGTTCCCTTGTAACATCGAACTCCTTGCCGACTTCTTCAAGGGTTTTGGGGTTGCCGTCTTCAAGACCGTAACGAAGGCTCAGTACGCGTGCTTCACGGGGGGTAAGTGTTTTAAGTACTTCGGCAAGCTGCTCGCGCATAAGTGCCATGGAAGCGGCATCTACGGGCGCTTGTGCTTCATCATCGGGGATAAAGTCGCCGAGGTGGCTGTCCTCCTCCTCACCGATGGGCGTTTCAAGTGAAACGGGCTCCTGAGCAACACGCAAAATTTCGCGCACCTTTTCAACGGGCATATCGAGCGACTGTGCGATTTCTTCAGCCGAGGGATCTCTGCCGTTTTCGTGCAGAAGCTGGCTGTTTGCCTTTTTAACTTTATTGATTGTTTCGACCATATGAACGGGAATACGAATAGTTCTTGCCTGGTCTGCAATAGCGCGGGTAATGGCTTGTCTTATCCACCAAGTGGCGTATGTCGAGAATTTAAAGCCCTTGGTGTAATCGAATTTATCGACCGCCTTAATAAGACCGAGGTTGCCTTCCTGGATAAGATCAAGGAACTGCATACCCCTGCCGACATAGCGCTTGGCAATACTTACAACGAGGCGAAGGTTCGCTTCTGAAAGACGGCGTTTGGCTTCGGGGTCATCCTGCGAAATACGCATGGCAAGCTCGATTTCCTCCTCGGAAGTGAGAAGCGGTACTCTGCCGATTTCTTTAAGGTAAACCTTAACGGGATCATCAACACCGATGGCTTTAACATCGCCGCCGTCTTCATCGCCGACCTTGGCAACTTCAAGATCAAGCGATATGGCATCAAGCATTTCATCACCGAGGTCGTCGATGATTTCAATGTTATTGCCTTCAATAGTTTCATAAAGCTTGTCAAGGTCTTCAACATCAAATTCTATTTCAAGAATTGCGTTGTCGATTTCGTGGGTAGCAAGCTTACCGGTTGTTTTACCTTTCTCGATCAAAGCCTTAATTTTCGGATTTTTGTCCCATGTTTCCATAGAAAACACACCTTTCCACAATTAAATTTATTCACTTTGTTTTTTCAACGAATTAATATATGCAAGCATTTGCTCGGGAGTCATCTGCGAAGGGTCCGCAACGGAACGCTTACGCACTTCATCTTCAAGCACCTGAATGCAGTCCTTACACTCCGCAACCGTGTTGGAAACCAATGCGGTGTTTGCGAGAAGCCGCGCAACATTACTCGTTTCCTCGTTTGTAAGATTTGCAGACAAATGCGAAATATCCACAGCATCGCCGTTTTCAAGCCGTTCTTTCATAACCGTAAAAACGCGCTTATTTACAGGTGTAACAAAAAGTTCATCGCTTAATTTAGATTTCAATTCACGATAAAAAGATGAATTGTTCAAGAGCGTTGTGAGCAAAGCATCTTCGGCACGCGAAGCCCGCAGATTTTTGGCTCGCTGCGGATCCGCCGCTCTTTCGAGTTCGGCTGATTGCTTGCGAACGGTATCAAGCCTTGTTTTTTCATCTTTACGCGCATTGCTTTTTGCCGCCGATTTAATTTGGTTGATTATGGCATCCTTTGAAACGCCGAGCTCGTCCGACAGGCGCGAAGCGTAAACATCGCGCGTGAGCGAATCTGTGAGTGCGAGCAGCGTTACAGCTTCTTTCAGATAACCGATTTTGCCGTCAGAGGTTTCAACAATATATTTTTCTTTTACCTTGGAAAGCTTATATTCAATGTCATTATCGGCAGCTTCAAGCAGTTTGCTGAACCGTTCTTTGCCGAATTCGCGAATTATTTCATCGGGGTCCTTGCCGCCCTCAATTCGTATGACCTTGACATGAACGCCCGTTTTTGAAAACAACGCCATAGCCGCTCTTACGGCTTTCTGACCGGCTTCATCACTGTCGTAGCAAAGGCAGACTTCATCGGCATAACGGGAAATGATATTCACCTGCTCACTCGTGAGCGCAGTACCCAAGCCTGCCACTGCATTCGTAAAGCCGGCGGAATGCAAAGCTATAACATCCATATACCCTTCACAAAGAATAAGCTGCCTGTTGTTGCCGTTTTTGGCAAAATTCAGAGCGAATAACTCGTTGCTTTTTTTGTAAACGAGGGTATCGGAAGTATTTATGTATTTAGGCTTACTGTTGTCAAGCACTCTGCCACCGAAAGCAACGACATTACCGCGGACATCAATTACCGGGTACATCACCTTGGCTCTGAATGCATCGAAATAATATTTTTTACCGTTCTTTTCGGTAGTTCTCAAGAGGTTAGCTGCAACAAGCTCATCGCGCTTGAAGCCTTTACTTTGCAGATAATCACCGAGTGCATGCCAATCATCCGGTGCGGCGCCGAGCCCGAAATGCTTTATCATTGCAGGTGACACACCGCGCTTTTGCAGGTATTCAAGCTGCTGCCTGCCCTGCTCGGTAAAGAGTGTACGGTGGAAAAAACCCGCAGCCTCGCGGTTAGCTTCGTAAATCCTCCTGCGGAGTTTTGCGGTACCGTCATCATAATTATCCTCGGGCATACGCATACCGGCTCTGTCGGCAAGAAGTTTGACCGCTTCTATATAATCAAGATTTTCAACATTGCGTACGAATGTAACAACATCGCCGCCCGCGCCGCAGCCGAAGCAGTAATACGACTGCGTTTCGGGGTAAACGGTAAAGGACGGTGTCTTTTCGTTATGAAACGGACACAGACCGACAAGGTTTTTACCGCGCCGTTTCAAATCCATATATGACGATAAAACGCTTTCGATATCGTTGGCGCTTCTTACGCCTTCAATAAAAGCCTCTGGCAATCTCGGCACGGTAATCCCCCTTTTCATCAGATTAACTAAGTTTATCAATAATTCCAGAATTTAGGAACGAACAAATCGTTGAATGTTTTAAGACAGAAGCTGTCAGACATACCGGAAATATAGTCGCAGGCGGCTCTTTCGGCACCGTCTTTTTTGGCGATTTCATAGTAAAAATCGGGAAGCTGCGACGGATTATGCGAATAGTAGCGGTAAAGCTCTTTCACCATATTTTCCGCCTTACCCTCCTCGCCTTTACAAATCGGGTTGGTATAAACATATTTGTACATAAAGGAATGAAGCTCCTCATAGGCGGCAAAAATATCGTCAGCCATTTTGATTTCATCCTTTGTGTTTTCGATGGTGGACATAATAAGGGTATTTATGCGCTCGCTTTTTTTAAAGCCGAGTGTAAGCCGTATTTCAAGCGGAATATCATCCTCTGAAAGCACTCCGCCACGTTCGGCATCGTCAATATCGTGATTGATATAGGCGATTTTATCTGCGAGCTTAACAATTCTGCCTTCGAGAGTATCTGCCTCTTTACCGCGTGTATGGCAGAGAATACCGTCGCGCACCTCATAAGTAAGGTTAAGTCCTTTACCGCCATGCTCAAGCCTTTCGACAACCCTGAGGCTCTGCTCGAAATGTGTAAAGCCTTTTTCATAAACCTGATTTAACGCACGTTCACCGGCATGACCGAACGGAGTGTGCCCCAAATCGTGACCGAGAGCGATAGCTTCGGTCAAATCCTCGTTAAGAGAAAGCGAACGGGCGATGGTGCGTGCAATCTGCGCTACCTCAAGTGTATGAGTAAGACGTGTTCTGTAATGAACATTGTCGGGCGCAAGAAACACTTGCGTTTTATCTTTAAGGCGACGGAATGCTGCTGAGTGAAGAATTCTGTCACGGTCACGCTGGTAAGCGGTCCTTACCGGACATTCCTCCTCCGGAGTGGCTCTGCCGCGCGTATTTTCACACAAGGCGGCATATTCGGAAAGAGTCTGCTTTTCGCGTTCAAGAGTTTTCAGCCTGATTTCGTTATTCATAAGCCCCTCCGTTCGACAATTTTTCGGTTTCAACATATAATACGGTCAAAATGAAAAAAAACCTTTATTTTTTTAAAAAATTTTAAAAATCCCCGATTAAAAACCGGAGATAATCATATAAATATTTCCGCTTCACCGATATTTTCGGCAACGACAGTTCCGTTTGTGGTATCGGCAAGTTTTTTTTCAAAAGCGGATAAAGCGGAATGAATCAGTTTGAAGGTTATTTGCACGGTTTGTGCAAATTCCGTTCCGGTTATTTCACCGCCGAAATCCCGCACAAGACTTTCGATTTTTGCATAGTTGCCGTAGTCGCAGTCGATTTTAAGCACAAGGCAGCTTTCAACACTGACTGTGCCGGCATTGTCTATGCCGAGTTTTGCACTGTGCGAATACGCGCGCACAAGCCCGCCGCCACCGAGCAATATGCCGCCGAAATAGCGCGTGACCACAAGCACGCAATCGGTAAGTTCATTTTGTTCGATTACATTCAGAACAGGCATACCCGCCGTACCCTGCGGCTCGCCGTCATCGGAAAAGCGTTTGATACCGCCCTCACGCAGCACGTATGCGTGAACATTATGGCGGGCATCCCAATGCTTCTTACAGATTTCGCTTATAAACGCCTGTGCCTCGGTTTCGGTTTCAACATGCTTGGCATAGCTAATAAACCTGGACTTTTTTTCGGTAAATTCATCCTGCCCGAAGCCTGAAAGCGTCTTATACCCCGCCACAATACTCACCTCTGTTTCAGAATAACGCAAAAAGCCGGTGATAACTCACCGGCTGATACAGCAATATAATTACTTGGAAAGATTATATTTCTTATTGAATCTGTCTACACGTCCGCCAGTATCAACAAGCTTCTGCTTGCCGGTAAAGAA
>JAZUJG010000100.1:0-6499 GCA_045642645.1 Acutalibacteraceae bacterium
TGTGCAGGGTGCCCGTTTCGACGGACACGATTTTGTGCAGGATTCAATAAAAAAAGGCGCGGCTGCTGTTGTTGTTTCGCATGATATGGGCGTTGAACATCAAATTATTGTTGAAAACACACGCAGAGCGTATGCTCTTATCTGCCGCAATTTCTTTGGCAGACCGGATAATGAACTTACTCTTGTCGGCATAACAGGTACAAACGGCAAATCCTCCACTTCGGCAATATTGCGGGATGCTTTTTCATCAATGAATATTCCCTGCTGTTCAATCGGCACACTCGGTAATGTTGTAGGTGACAAAACATTTCCCACCACATTTACAACTCCCGACCCGTATGAAATTCACCGTTTATTAAGGCTTGCCGTAACCGACGGCATAAAGTATGCCGTTATGGAAACCACCTCGCAGGCTTTCGACCAGATGCGCCTTTGCGGTATAGTATTTGATATAGGCATTTTCACGAATCTCACGCAGGATCATCTTGACTATCACGGCAGTATCGAAAATTACAAAGCCTGCAAAAAACAGCTTTTCTTGAACAGTAAAATCTGTATTATAAATGCCGATGACGAAGCAGCTGAATATATGACCGACGGCGTGCCGGGCAAGGTCATAACCTATTCGGCGGATTGCGGCAGTGACTATAAGGCGGAGAATCTGTATTTTGATACTGACGGCGTAGTCTTTACCGTTAACGGCGAGAAAATCATTTCTCACATTCCCGCAAAGTTTGCCGTTTTGAATTCACTTGCGGCAGTTTCGGCGCTTGAATGTATGGGCTTTTCCCGAAACGAAGCATTCGGGGCTGTGAACTGCGCGGCGGAGCTCAAAGGCAGGCTTGAAATTCTTAAAACCGATACCGATTATAAAATAGTAATAGATTACGCCCACACTCCCGACGGCTTTGAAAAAGTGCTTGAAGCCGTGCGAGGCTTTACGGCGGGCAGAGTAATAGTGGTGTTCGGCTGCGGCGGCGACCGCGACAAAACCAAACGCCCCAAAATGGGCAGAATTGCCGCAGATTTGTCGGATGTCGCCATTGTTACCACCGATAATCCGCGCACGGAAGACCCGGTAGTAATAATTAAAGAAATTCTTATGGGTATGGTCGGCAGTAAGGCGAAAACCGTTACATTCCTTGACCGTACCGATGCAATAGAAAATGCGCTTTCAATTGCCAAAAGCGGCGATACCGTGCTGCTTGCGGGTAAAGGACACGAAACTTATCAAATCATAGGTGCCGAACGCGTGCATTATGATGAACGCGAAATTGTGAGCGCCATACTCGAAAGGAGCAGCAATGGAACGGCTTGAATTAAAGGATATTGCAAAATACTGCGGTGCCGAAACCTCGCTGAAAGGCACGGTCGGCAGAATTTCCATAGACAGCCGAGATGTCGACGAAGATACAATGTTTATTGCCATTGTCGGTGAACGCTTTGACGGCAACGACTTTGTGCCCGATGTGCTCGCAAAAGGTGTAAAGGCAGTAATATGCAGCCGCACCGATATAGAAGATGAACGCATAATAGTTGTAAACGATACCACGCAGGCGTTTCTCGATATCGCCCACGGGTACCGTATGACCTATAAAATTCCCTTTGTTGCCGTAACCGGCAGCGTGGGCAAAACCACAAGCAAGGGTATGGTTTGGTCGGTCATAAATAAACAGTGCCGCGCCTATCGCACGCAGGGCAACCTCAATAATAATATCGGCGTTTCAAAAACGCTGCTTGCCCTTGAGCGCGATTACGAGGCGGCGGTAATAGAAATGGGTATGGACCACGCGGGCGAAATCACCGCGCTGTCACTTGCGGCGGAGCCGGATATAGCGGTCATAACCAATGTCGGCACCGCACATATCGAGAATTTAGGCTCGCGCGAGGGAATACTCAAAGCCAAGTGCGAAATTACCGCGGGCTTGAAAAAAGGTGCGCCGCTTGTAATAAATGCCGATAACGATATGCTCGCAACTCTCAAAGAGGGCGACTTCAAGCTCGTGAAATTCGGTATAGATGCAAAAAATTGCTATATGACCGCCGAAAATATAGTTTCAGATGCCGCCGGAAGTAAATTTACCGCCGTTTGCGAAAGCGGCGAAAGGGCGGAGGTTTTCGTTCCCGCCGTAGGTATTCATCAGGTTTACAATGCGATTTGTGCGCTCACGGTCGGCAAGCTTCTCGGCTATACGCTCGCATCTTCGGCGCAGGGTATTGCGGATTATGTACCCGAGGGTATGCGTCAGAATGTAAAATCCGTAAACGGAATGACCTTTATTGAGGATTGCTACAACGCAAACCCCGACAGTATGGATGCCGCGCTGCGTACACTTAAGGCAATTAAAAAAACAAGAGCCGTTGCAGTACTCAGCGATATGCTTGCGCTCGGTGAAATGAGCGAAAGCGCACACCGCAAAGTCGGTAAAACGGCTGCGAAGCTCGGCTGCGATGCGGTTTTCAGCTTCGGCGAATACGGCAGATTTATAGCCGCCGAAGCCGAGAAAAACGGCTGCAAAGCCTTTTGGTATGAAAGTAAAGAACAACTTACAGCCGACCTCGGCAAATATCTCAAAAAAGATGATACGGTGCTTTTCAAAGGCAGCCGCGGAATGAAAACCGAGGAAGTATTCCTCAGTTTATATAAGGAGTGGGAAGTATGAATATAATCGTTGCCTGTCTTGTTGCGGCAGTAATTTCCTTTGGTCTGTCATTCGGACTCGGCTATGTGGTGATTCCGTTTTTACATAAGCTTAAATTCGGTCAGACAATACTCGATATAGGACCTAAGTGGCATAAGGATAAGCAGGGCACACCCACTATGGGCGGCGTGCTTTTCATAATAGGTACGGTTGTTTCCTTTATTGCCGTTGTTGTTATAGATAAGCTTATGGGCGGCAATATCGTAGGTGTCAACGACATTCTTTCCAAATCAATGAACATCAAGGTCTGGGGCGGTCTTATCATGGCGCTCGGCTTCGGCTTTATCGGCTTCCTTGACGATTACATAAAGGTCGTAAAAAAGCGCAACCTCGGTCTTACGATTTTACAGAAAACCGTTTTGCAGATAATTCTTATGGTCGGCTATCTCGCAACGCTGTTTGTGAATGACCCCACCGGCAGTATGTTTATTCCGTTTTTCGGTATGGTGCAGACCCGCATATTCTTCTGGCTTATAGGCATTGCGGTGATTTACTGTACCACCAATGCAGTAAACTTTACCGATGGTGTTGACGGTCTCTGCGGTTCTGTTACGGTTACTGCGGCGCTCAGCTTCATAGCGATTGCCGCACTTCGCAACTGTCTCGGCATAAGCCTGCTCGCTTCTGCTCTCGCAGGCGGACTTGTAGGTTACCTTATCTGGAACTGGCATCCCGCAAAGGTTATGATGGGCGACTTCGGCTCAATGTTCCTCGGCGGTATGATAATTGCAATGGCTTATGCAGTCGATTGTCCGTTTATTATTCTGCTTACGGGCATAATATATGTGGCAGAATTTGCTTCCGATATTATTCAGATAAGTTATTTCAAACTTACCCACGGCAAGCGCATTTTCAAAATGGCTCCCATTCATCATCATTTTGAACTTTGCGGCTGGAAAGAAACCAAAATCGTCAAAATCTTTTCGGCGGTTAATCTTATCGGCGGTATTCTCGCAGTACTTCTTGTTTATTTCGGTAATCTTAAATAACGCTCCCCGGAGGATGCATTATGAAAAAGAAAAAATTACTTGAAGGTATATTTGTGCAGGGCGGAATGGATGTTCCGTTCTTTCTGCTGACACTCGCACTGCTTGCGTTCGGACTTGTAATGCTTATGTCGGCAAGCCATGTTTATGCCTTTTATAACACTGCCGATAACGACAGTTTCTACTTTATAAAAAGGCAGGCCATATTCGCCGTAGGCGGCGTTATAGCTATGTATATAATCTCGCGCTGCGATTACAAGATTCTCAGAAGATTTGTTGCAGCGGGTATGCTCGTTTCGTGGGCGCTGCTCATTTACTGCATTCTCAAACCCGGCGATGAAGAAATCAAACGCCGTATAGACCTTGGCTTGTTTTCATTCCAGCCGTCCGAAATCGCAAAGTATATGATTATACTTTTGTGTGCAGACGGACTTGACAGAAATCATAAAAAGGTAATCAGCAACAAGCTTACAAATGTATCCGTATTCCGTACATTGTATGAAAAAACTCACATCAAAGTTACGCAGGGAACAACAACACTTTTCTTCTATGCGTTTTTTATCGGGGCTACGGCAATGCTTGTTTTTCTCGGCAGCCATCTTTCCGGCGCAATACTCATCCTGCTTATCGGCGTTGCAATGCTTTGGATGGGCGAGGGCAGAGCCCGCTGGTTCGGTATAGGACTTGTTGTGGTTTCGGTGGTCGTTCTGTTTGCCATGTTCAATTACGAGCAGCTTCCGCTTAAAGAGTATATGATTGACCGAATCAAAGCGTGGCGCATAAAGGATTATGACCCGCAGGGCGCACGCTGGCAGATAAACCACTCGCTTTATGCTCTCGGCAGCGGCGGTTTTCTCGGTGCCGGACTCGGCAATTCAAAACAAAAGTATCTCTATGTTTCCGAATCTCATACCGATTTCATTTTCTCCATAATCGGTGAAGAACTCGGTTTTGTAGGCAGCGTGATTCTCCTTGTACTGTTTGCAGCACTCATAATTCGCGGCATATATATAGGTATGCACGCAAAAGACCGTTTCGGTGCACTCCTTGCATTCGGTATGGTGGCGCAGCTCGGTCTTCAGGTAATGTTTAATGTTGCGGTCGTTTCAGACCTTGTTCCCAATACGGGTATAAGCCTTCCGTTCTTCAGCTACGGCGGCTCGGCACTTTTGATAACACTTGCTGAAATGGGGACTGTTTTGAGCGTATCGCGTCAGGCTGATTTGCCCAAAGTCTACACATTAAAAAGGAATAAAGCACAAGAGGTGTAATATATGAAGGTTATGATAGCGGCAGGCGGTACGGGCGGCCATGTAAATCCCGCGCTTGCGGTTGCAGGCGAAATAAAAAGGCAGCATCCCGAAGCCGAGATTTGCTTTGTCGGCACTCCGGACAGAATAGAAGCGAAAATCGTGCCTCAGGCAGGGTATCCGCTTAAAACCATCGAAATTTCGGGCTTTAAACGCGGTTTTTCTCCCGCTGAAATCAAAGCGAATATAAAGACTGTGGAAAGGCTTTTAAAAAGCTCGGGTGCAGTCAAAAAAATAATTAAAGAATTCAATCCGGATGTGGTCGTAGGCTTCGGCGGTTATGTAAGCGGTCCTGTTGTAAGAATGGCGGCAAAAATGGGTATTCCCACCGCGATTCACGAGCAGAATGCCTACCCGGGCGTAACAAATAAAGCGCTTGCCGAAATGGTGGACGAGGTCATGCTCACCGTTGAAGCGGCGAAAGAACACCTTAAACTGCGCAAAGAGCCCATTATTACGGGTTTGCCCGTAAGGGGAGAGTTGCTCGAAGCGGACTCTGCCGTTTCAAGAGCCGAACTCGGTTTTGATGATAAGCCGTTTGTGCTCTGTATGGGCGGCTCACTCGGCGCAGATGCGGTCAATAAAGCAATAATTGATGTTGTTGCCGCAAGGCATACAGCCGATAAATACAATTTTATGATATCCACCGGTCAGTACGGCACATGGGTACCCGACGAACTCAAAAATCGCGGTGTCGATGTTGAAAATAACAAGCGTATAGCGGTGCGTACATATATAGATGATATGGCTCGCTGCCTTTCCGCCGCAGACCTCGTGATCTGCCGCGCAGGCGCTTCCTCGCTTTCCGAGTTTGAAGCACTCGGTAAGCCGTCCATACTTATTCCGTCACCCAATGTTACCGAAAATCATCAGTTCCACAATGCCATGGCACTCGTCAATAACGGCGCCGCCTGCATTATAGAAGAAAAAGACCTTACGGGCGAAAAGCTCGGCGCGCTTGTTGATGAGTTGCTTGCGGATAAGCAGCGCCTTGATTCCATAGGCAAAAATGCACGCAAAATGGCAATAACCGATGCTTCTGCAAAAATTGCGGGAATAGTTGTAGGTCTTATAAATTCTCACAATTAACCGATTTGTGGCTTTCGGCATATTATAAGTCGTAACTTTCTTTGAAAGGGGCGGCAATATGTCTAAGCTCGAAATACACGGCGGCAGACGCCTGCACGGTAAAATAGATGTGCAGGGCTCAAAAAACAGCGTATTGCCGATACTTGCGGCAACTTACCTTGCCGACGGCGAATCGGTGATACATAATTGCCCGCGTCTTTCCGACGTGGCGGCTGCAGCGAAAATACTCGAAAATCTCGGTTGTACGGTCAAACGGGAATGTGATACGCTTACCGTAAACAGCAGCGGCGCATACGGCAGCGAAATTCCGCAGAGTCTGATGCGCGAAATGCGCTCATCAATAGTTTTTCTCGGCGCGATACTTGCGAAAAGCGGCAGGGCGGAAATGTATTTAAGTCGGAGGCCAAGCGGT
>JAZUJG010000101.1:0-6704 GCA_045642645.1 Acutalibacteraceae bacterium
AAATTGCCGTTATTCGTGAGGAATTCCGTAATTCCGTCAAAGCCGGCAGCGTTGAAAAGGAACTCAAGCAGAGTTATGATTCTCTCAACTCCGCATTTGAGTGCATTGAATCTTACTTTAAGGTAATTGAAGATGGCAAAAGCAACCCTGAGGATGTCGATAAGGCATTTAAGAACCTCAGCCACGACTGTGAATTCCCGGGAGTTGATCTGCCCACACCTTCGGAACACAATCCGCGGGCAACCGAAGAATTCAATAAAAAAATGGAAACGGATAATTTCCGTCGTATATACCGTGCATCCGCTAAATTGCAGGATGTTTTCTATGAGATCAAGGCTATGTCCGGCATGGAAAAATTTGCTGCGATAGAGAACAAAATCGATGAGTACGGCACGCAGCAGGATAAATATAAAGAGGCGCTGTATTCGTTTGACGAAGAGCTTCCGTATGACAGCTACGCCGATTTATATGCAAAGAAAAAGAAGTATCAGGAAGAAATGCTCAGAACACAGAATTTGTATGATGAGTATGCAAAGCTTGACGAGGTAAAACGCTTTGAAGCGGAATACAAAAAAATATACGCTGAAACGATTCGGAGCATAGCGGAATATACGCAGGAGCTTAATAAAATCAACAGACAGCTTGAGGAAAATGAAAAATCGCTTGATGAAATCAATGAGCAGATCCGCGAGCTGCAGGAAAAGGAAGGTTTTCATAAAGCGGAGCTTGACCGCAATGTTGCAAGGTTAAACGACATTTATGCGATTATAAATAAAAATTCAACGACCTCTCTTGAGCTTTCGCAGCAGATTACGGAGTTTGAAGTTGAGTACGAAAAAGTCAACGATACATTCAAAAATTATGAACAAGAGCTCAACGAGATAGAAAACGCCGTGGTCAAAAAGGGCGCGTCCGTTGAGACGCGGGTGACGACCGAGCTCAAAAGCGAGCTTGCTCACACTGTTAATACCCGCAACAACATTCAGTTTTTTGAAGACAGATTCAATGCCTACCTTGCCCGGAACGGCTATGACAAAATGCCGCCCGAAAAGGTGCAGGCAATGCTTGATGACGGCAGAAAATATACAAAGCTGCCCCCCAAGGTTTTAGAAGGATATCAAAAGATTAATTTTGGCGGTGTGTTGAAACCTCTGAAGTTCTATAATGATTTTGTGAAATTCAGGGATGAATTCAAAGAGATTTACGGCGCATCCGAAAAGATGTCCAAGGAAATGGACGAAAAAGTCGTTGAGCCCGCAGACCTTATAAGGCTTGCGAATAAAGCGTACAAAAGCCTCGACGACGAAATAGTTTCGACGCTTGCAATCAAGGACGGCGACCCGAGGCTGAACGGTATTCGTGCCGAAAAGGTGCTGCCGGGCTTAAGTGAGATTATCAGCAAAGGCACGGAGATGCTTTCGCTCGGACAGAAGCAGCAGGCTTTTGAGACACGCCAGCAGGCTCTTATTGACCAGAAGAATAAACTTGAAGCTGAAATTGTAAAGCTGCAGAATGAAGCCAAGGAGCTTGAACAGAAGACGGCGGCAAATACTCACGATGCCAAGCTCAAGGCGCTTTTCGACAAACGCGATAAGATAGTCGAAGCCAAAGAGGAACTTACGAAAAAACATGAGTACCTGACTGCCAAAATAGAATCGGAAAGAGCCAGAAGAGATGACGCACGCTATCGCTATGATGCGGCGGAAAGTAAGCTCCAGTGGCTTAAAGAGGATGCAGAAAATGCCAGACAGCTTTCCGAAACGACCGACAGGCATGCCGAAAAAATAGAAGCATTTGCCAAAGAGTACGATAAATTGGCGGATATGCAGGAGAATTTCAAGGAGAGCGTAAGGCTGAACAGTCACAACCATATCGGCAGCGATTATTGGGCAAGCACAAAGGCGGAGGCAGCTTCACGCATAAATTCATTTGCAGATACTGCAGAGTGCGCCAAAAAGAAAGACCATAAAAACAGTAAAGAATTCGATGATATGGTAGCCGCAGTCACAAGATTTAAAGAAACAGATGATGACCTGAGCACAAACTGCTCGCTCGCCGATTATAAGAGAATGTTTGAGAATATCAGGAATGCCGCACAGAAATATCTTGATGAAAAGGCTACCGAAACCCGCCCGTTTGCTTCCACTCAGCGCAAATACCGCCTTGACTACGCAAAAAGACTGCGTGATTTTGCAGACGGTGCCGCCAAAAAATATGACGAGATGGATAAAACCTTAAAGGATACCGACAAAATGATTGATGCGGTCGGTATCGCCAAGGGCAATATGAAAGCAAGCAGAAGCGAGCTTCTTGAGACCGTCAATGCCGCAGTCGAGAAAAAGCAGGAGCTTATCAAAAAGCAGAATGCTAATTCCAAGGTCGTGGAAAATACCAAGGTCGATGAGAGAGAACGCTCTGCCGATATCATAAGCAGGAGTTCGAATTAAGAATTTTTCTAAAAAAGCCTAAAGGAGAATTGCCGTGAAAAAGCTATTATCTGTATTTTTAATGGTCACATTCGTTCTTTCGTGCGGCGCAATTGGCTTGCCCGTTTTTGCCGCGGCACAAAATGAGATTTTCGTTGCACCGAACGGCGATGACGGTGCAGCCGGCACAAAAAGCGCACCGCTCGCCACAATCGGCGCAGCCAAGGAAAAGGCGAAGTCGCTTTCGGGCGCGGTGACGGTATATTTCAGAGAGGGTACATATACCTTTAACGATACCGTTGAATTCAATTCCGCCGACAAAGCCGATGTCACCTATAAGGCGTATAACGGCGAAAAGGTCATTTTCACCGCGGGTACTGCATATACGGGCTTTGAGGAATGCACCGTAAACGGCGTTAAGGCGTTTAAGAAAAATGTGGGCAAGTCTGCGAACATCAGCACACTTTTCAATGAAAAAACGACACTCAAAGTGACCCGCTACCCCGAAAAAGGCTACCTTTATCCCACTGCGGTGGATGAAAAATACTGCCTTAATCCCGAACTTGCAGGTACCGACAACGGCATTTTCCTTTCATACTCGGCAATGACCGTGAATCCCGACGATTTGCCCGAGCTTAAAAATCCCGACAGTGTTGTTGCGAGAATTCTGCACTGGTGGAAGGATGAGCTGCTGCCCGTAAAGAGCTACAACTCAAATTCCGGCTTAATGGAATTCACCAAGGGCGCGGCTATGAGAATAAACGATAACGACAGATATTTCCTTGAAAATGTCTTTGAGGCACTCAATAGGCCGTACGAATGGTATTTTGACAAAGCCGAGGGCGTGCTGTATTACATACCCGCAAACGGCGAAGATGCCGCTACCCTCACTCTGTGGGGCGGCAGCCTTGAAACGCTTATAAGCATAAACGGCGTTGACGGTATTTCATTTGAAAATATCATTTTCAGGGGCAACGGCTACACGGTAAATCCCAGCGTTGACTCCTCGCAGGCGGCTTACAATGCAAAATCTTGCCTTGCGTATGAAAATGCGCACAATTTCAAAGTGCAGAACTGCGAATTCAGAGACCTTGCATCGTGTGCGGTATTTATGGGTACTGCCGTTACCGATGCCGCCGTTGACAGCTGCGTTTTTAATAATATCGGCGCGCAGGCGGTCTATGTAAAGGGCGAAAATGTTGAGGTCGACAGCCAAAATGTCACCAAAAACATCAAAATAAACAACAACAGTATTTCCGGCTACGGCAGAGTGTTCTACAATGCAGTCGCCATTCTCATAATTCACGCAAACAGCGTAGATATTACCCACAACGAAATTCACGACGGCTACTATTCCGCAATTTCGGTCGGCTGGGTGTGGGGCTATTCATATACTGTTACCTACAATAATAAAATCTGCGACAACCTTATTTATAACATCGGTCAGGGCTGGCTTTCGGATATGGGCGGCATCTACACGCTCGGCAATCAGCCCGGCACGGTGATTTCCGGCAATGTTATACACAATGTTGCGGCTGACCCCGACGAGGGTGGCTACGGCGGCTGGGGCGTTTACCTTGACGAAGGCTCGGCGTACATTCTTGTGGAAAATAACCTCGCATACTGCTGCGGCAGCGATTCCTACCACCTGCATTACGGCTCAAACAATACCGTAAGAAATAATATATTCGCATTGAGCGGCGAGTCGCAGGTGCGTGCAGCCTCTGCTCCGCAGAGAGTTCCCGCCATTGACGGAAGCGTGAAAACTGCCGATTTTACAAACAACATTTTGCTGACAGACAAAAAGGTGCGCACATTCTCATATCTGATGAATGACGAATGCTACGATGAAGAAAACAACATCTTCTGGGACCTTACCAACGGCGATGAAATACTCGTGGGTAAGGACGGCAATATTGATAAGGGCATCAGCCTCGAAAAAGCCGTGCGCAAGGGTATGATAAATAACCCCGTAGTCGCAGACCCCGGCTTTAAGGATGCCGCCAACTACGATTTTGAGCTTTCCGACGATTCCGCGGCAATAGCGGCAGGCTTCAAAAAGTGGGATTATTCGCAGGCGGGCACGCTCAAGGGCAGTACCGTCGGTCTTGAAACCGAGGGCGGCACCACCGCCTACAATGCGGGCGCAAAAGCCGTGGATATGAAGTCCTCAAAGGATCCGCTTCACTTCTTTAAGGTGTTGTGGGAGTGGATATGCAAATTCTTTAAAGCATTCCTGAATGCTCTGTAAACCGAACGGGAGAGATTAGTGTGGCTTTGAAAATCAAATCAATGTTTATGGCGTTCGTTATTGCGCTCGGCGGTATTTCAATGCTGTTCAGACCCGCCGTACCCGCAGCAAAGGGCGTTGATGAACTTGCAAAAATGCCGCAGATAATAAACACCGTGCCGCTTGCCGAAAAGGTGTATGTTGTAAGTATGGGCAGCTTTAAAGAAGAGGAGCTTGATACCGCAATATGCCTGCAGGGGCTTGTAAACCGCGAAAAAGCGCAGCTCTATATGACGGACGGCGGCATATACAAAGCATACCTCGATGCAATCTGCAAAGAGGGAGTTGAGGCGGTAACTGCCGCTCCCGACGGCAGCGAGTGGAATTTACAGTCGCTTATTAAAGAATTTAAGTCCTGTATTACCGACGGCGGCTATGTGCTTTACAGAAACAGCGAATTTGCCGAAGGACTTAACACCGCCTGCAACTACGCCACATTAAACGGTTGGCTTGCCGTTCCCGAGGAATTAAAGGATTTTGCCGAGGAATGCGGACTCACACTTAAAAAGGATATTTCAAAAGACGAATACAATTTCAAATACCTTGACAAATTCTTTGAAAAAAATAAGGACGGCTTCAATAAAAATGCCGTAGTCCATGTTAAAACGGTTTTCAAAGGTCTTCGCGACCTCGCCATTCAGCAGAAGTTTTTTATTACATATTCTGATGAGAGCGTTTCCGGCAAGAGCCATCTGAAAAAAGTTATGAAATGGACGGGCGGCAACTCCTACATTTTAGGCTGGGCGGAAACCGAAAAGCATTTTGTAAGATTTATTTCCGGTTACGGCTGTGCGGTCATTCCGTCGGACCACAGCCGCAACACCAGCTTCTTGAATTCATATAAGTGCGAAATTCCGGCACAGACGGGTAAGGGCGAATCGATCAAAGCGGATTCCTCGAAGCATTACGCGGCAATAGTTTTCAGCGACGGCGATAATTCGCAGTGGGTGCAGAACGATTTCGGCGCGTATTACCAAAAAATCGGCTCGTACGATACATTCCCCATGACCTGGACATTCCCGCTCATTCAGCAGGAAATCAACCCCGCTTGTTCGGAGCGCATATATAATCTTGCAGGCAAAAACAACAGCTTTGCGGCGGGCGTTTCGGGCAGCGGCTATATGAACCCGTCGCAGTTTAAACCGAAATGCCTTGATAAATACACCGCACAAACTGCGGCAATGATGCTCAAAAGCAATATTGATGTTGTTACGATTCTTGACGATGAACCGTCACTCTTTGGAGAAAAAGCCTACGCACAGAGCTTTGATTATTACTCGCGCTTTGAAAATATACGCGGCGGCATTGTTATGCAGGACCCCGGCAGATATGAGTCGGGCAAGGGCAGGGTGTGGTTTTCAAACGGCAAGCCGTTTATAAGTGTTCGTCTGTCGCTCTGGTATACAGAGGGCGCCGAGGGCGAAGCCGTGCCGAATGAGTGGATAGAGGCACAGGCGCAAAAGGTGAATTCATCCGCCAAAAACCCCGCATCAATAGACGGATATACGGTAATAAATGTAAACCCGTGGACATTTACGGTGGAAAATCTCGTTTACTTTGTAAGTCTGCTTGACGAAAATGTGCAGCTTGTGACCGCCGAACAGCTTATAGACCTCGTGACAGAAAATGCCGAGCACATAAACGCCGCACCGGCAGAGTATTAAAACGGGAATCGAATAAAATTCAGCTCTGTCGAAAAAACTTTAAAAAATCTTAAAAAAACTGTTGACAAACGCGCGATGTAATGCTATATTATTTAAGCACTCGCGAGAGTGGCGGAATTGGCAGACGCGCACGTTTGAGGGGCGTGTGGTATCCCCGTACGGGTTCAAGTCCCGTCTCTCGCACCAAAAATCCACGAATGCCGTTGGTATTCGTGGATTTTTCATTTATGCCCGTAGGGCATAACTTCATTTTGCGAAGTTTTTTCGCAAACTTCATTTCAAGTTTACTTGAACTTCATAAAATGCATAAATGAATGAAGTTAT
>JAZUJG010000102.1:0-1544 GCA_045642645.1 Acutalibacteraceae bacterium
TCGTCGGTGTTGAGCTCGCCGAGTGTACCGCTTGATTTGTCATAAGAAAGCACATTATCTCTGCCGCCGAGCTCGGGCACGCTGAAGGTTGCCACATCGTCGCGGTTGGGGTTGGATGCCGACCAGTTTATTAAATCAACAGGTGTACGGCTCAGTGCCCATGCAGCCGTATCAACAACTTTGTTGCCGTAGGCATCGGTTCTGTCAAGCTTCGGGTAAGCGAGCTGGTAAATGTAGTACCACAGCGGATTTTCGCTGTACTGAATGGAAATCCACCACTGGTCAAGTGCGCTTCTGTATGTTGCGAGCAGTTCGGGGTCGGTTTCCGTCTGGAAGAGTATGTAGAAGCCGAGCATTGCCATTTCTTCGTCGGAATAGTTGAGCAGCAGGCGGAAAAGCACTTCCGTTAAATCGGTGCCGTCTATATTTTCAAATACGGGACCGCCTATTTCGGAGCCGAGCGCATCGTTCACAACGAGCGCCGCGGTAGCAACTGCGCGGTCAAAATACTGATTCATAACCTCGGCATATTCGTAAGCGGGGTCAAGTGCCGCAAGTCTGTATTCATTTTCCCACTTTTCGTAGCCGGTGATGTATGCCGCGGTCTTGAATACGCACAGGAGCACTTCGGAATGCAGGGGAGCCATGGCAAGTCCGCCGCCGCTCAGGAATGTCTGACGGTCGTATTTGCCCCAGGTCGTGCCCTGGCCTGTGCCGTCTACAAGCTGGTAGCCGTTTTCGGAGATATGCTTTGCGATGTTGTCGATGGCATTTACTATAAGCCCTTTGAGTTCTTCATCCTCTTCACCGAGAATGTCGTACATCAGCTTGTAAATGAACATATGACCTATGATTTCATCGCCGCTTGTGTCGCCCTTATAGATAACATCGCTTACTGTGTAGCCGTCGCCTATAAGGTCATTCCAAAGCCTTGCGGGAATTTCGCCGGAGGCATCAACCACCGCACCGCGCATATTTTCGCCGTTGATGAGGTAATCGCTGTCGCCCTCGGGAATTGAGGAAACGCCTGTTGCGGTGCCGTCGCCGTTATGCTGCCAGTAAATGTCGCCCCAGGTGCCGTTGCCTTCCTGCTTTAATGAATATGTTCTGGCAATAAAGCCTTCAAGATTCTTGGTCTGCCTTTCGTACTCGGTACCGGGATTTTCGGCGGGATTTGACCACGCGGAAGCATCAAAGGGGCTTGCGAGCTTGTCATTTGCAAGCAGCGAAGTCTTACCGGTGAACAGCATAAGGTCCTTTGCAGTCGCAAACTGCTGTGCGGGGCTCTGACCGGGTATGAATACCGAGTAGTCGCCGCCCTTGATGAGTGCCTGAGTTGTGTATCTGTGGTCGTTTGCGCCGCCCGTTACAGAGCCGTTTGTCATAAGGCGTTTGTATGCTTCAACAGTTCCCGTTCTTGCGGAAATGTACGAGAGCATAAGTACCGCTTCTGCGCTGAGATATGCGGTTTTTCTTGCTTCGGCAACTTCTTCGGGTGTTGCGTTCGGGTCATCGCGCAGCACGGCATAGCGCATAAGCTCGCC
>JAZUJG010000103.1:0-1511 GCA_045642645.1 Acutalibacteraceae bacterium
CTGATTTCGATATTTTCAAGAAAGCGCTTAACGAAGTGACGGTCAAGCTTTGCCGCATGATAGCCGGTGACGGCGAGGGCGCGACAAAGTTGCTGGAATGCATCGTTGACGGCGCGAAGGACAAACAGTGCGCCAAGACCGTGGCAAAGAGCGTCGTATGCTCGTCATTGCTCAAGGCGGCGATGTTCGGCGCTGACGCGAATTGGGGGCGTGTGCTTTGCGCCATCGGTTACAGCGGCGCGGATGTTGATGTGAACAAGGTCGGCGTTTCGTTCAGAAGTGCAAAGGGCACAATCGAGGTTTGCAAAAACGGCTCCGGCGTGGATTTTTCGGAGGATTTTGCAAAAACCGTTTTGCTTGAAAAAGAAATAGAAATCATAGTTGAGCTGAATGACGGCGATGCTTCGGCAACTGCCTGGGGCTGCGACCTTACATACGATTACGTTAAAATCAACGGCGATTACCGCACCTGATGGGGGAACTGTTATGAATGATAAATTTTCAAACTTTGAAAGGGCGGAGGTGCTGACGCAGGCACTCCCGTACATAAAACGCTATACGGGCAAAACCGTGGTAATCAAATACGGCGGCAACGCCATGGTGGATGAACAGCTTAAAAAGCAGGTTATGGAGGATATTGTGCTGCTTCATCTTATCGGCGTGAAAATCGTGCTTGTGCACGGCGGCGGCCCCGAAATAAGCGAGCTTATGGGCAAGCTCGGCAAAAAGAGCGAATTTGTTGACGGTCTTCGCGTTACCGATAAGGAAACCGTGGATATTGTGCAGATGGTGCTTGCAGGCAAAATCAACAAGACGCTTGTCAATCTTATAGAAATGTACGGCGGCGAAGCCGTGGGCATTTCGGGTATGGACGGTAAGCTGATTGAGGCGACCGTTAAGGATGAAAAGCTCGGCTATGTGGGCGAAATCACAAATGTGCGCATTGATATTATTACCGATGTGCTTGAAAAAGGCTATATTCCCGTAGTTTCAACGCTCGGCTGCGACGCGAACGGCAACACCTACAACATAAACGGCGATACCGCTGCTGCTTCCATTGCGGGTGCGCTCGGCGCAGAACGCCTTATTATGATGACGGATATTGCGGGTATACTCAAGGATAAAAACGACCCGAATTCCATCATTCCCGAAATAAGCATCAACGAAGCCGAAAAGCTTTACGGCGAGGGCATTATTTCAGACGGTATGATACCGAAGGTAAACTGCTGCATAGAGGCTTTGAAGAAAGGCGTTAAAAACGTTGTTATTATGGACGGCAGAGTACCGCACTCCATTCTTATGGAGTTGCTCACAAACGAGGGCGCAGGTACTATGGTAACGGAGAAGAGAGATATGAGCATTAAAGAAAAAGACAGTAATTATATAGCCGGTACATACAACCGCTTCCCCGTGGTGCTTTCGCACGGCAAGGGCTCGCTTGTGTGGGATGAAAACGGCAAGGAATATATTGATATGGGCTGCGGCATAGGCGTTACCTCATTCGGTTATGC
>JAZUJG010000104.1:0-5000 GCA_045642645.1 Acutalibacteraceae bacterium
TGCTGCAAAAGGCCCCATAGGGGGGTATAATTACCATATTTTACCAGCCGCCGCCGATAGCGGCGCCCCTACATTTTTGCGGGCGGCATTTTCCGTGGTGGGTGTAGTTTTGAAGAAGATAATTGATTTTAAGAAAACAAAAGAAGAAATAGACGGACTTTCCGAGAGTAAGAAAGAGCGAGCTCTCGCCCTCCTTGATAAAGCCGAGTTTATGGACACGGAACTGACGAAGCTTCAAGCGATTATTCGTGAAAAGGGTTGGACGGAGGAATATTTCAACGGCGCAAACCAGCACGGAATCAAAAAGAGCACCGAAGCTGATGTTTACTGCGTCTTGCACAAGAACTATTTAGCAACGATGAAGCAAATTGACGATATTCTACAAAAAACGGACAATGCCGCTCCTGACGAATTCATTGAGTATATTAGTAAGGGCTGACCTTGTCGTATCTTGAAGAGTATTGCACCGAGATTCTCGATGGGAAAATAGTAGCGTGCGAAAAGATGAAGATACAATCGGAGCGGCTTCTTAACGCGCTATATTTTCCAAATGAATTTCATTTTGATGAAACAATCGCAAACAGGCATATTGATTTCATGGAAAGATTCTGCAAGATTCCTTCCGGAAGGATTGGCACCCCGCTGCGGTTTGAGCTTTTTCAAAAGGCTCGGTTTCAGGCTCTGTTCGGCTTTGTTGACGATAACAACTTACGGCAATATAACGAGTGCTTAATTATAGAAGGGCGCAAGAACGGAAAAACAACAGAGTGCGCAGCCGTAGAGATTGACGCTCTTTGCAATGATCACGAAGGCTCTCCGCAAGTATACAATATCGCAACAATGCTCGAACAGGCAAAACTCGGCTTTAATGCCGCGCACAAGATGGTAAAGCAAAGCCCGGCACTTTCTTCGCATTTGAAGAAAAGGGTTAATGACATATATTTCCCCAACAACATGGGGTTTATTAAGGCTTTGGCATCGAACAGCAATTCGTTAGACGGGTTGGATGTTCATTGTGCGGTCATTGACGAATTGGCGGCAATCAAAAATAGAGATTTATACGACTTGATTAAACAGGCAATGGGCGCAAGACGGCAACCATTGCTTTTTACTATTTCGACAAACGGCTATGTCCGTGAAGGCATCTTTGACAGCCAATACGAATATGCTTGCAATGTGCTTAACGGCACGGTAGACAATCCGCGCTTCTTGCCGTTCATCTACGAGCTTGACAAGCCTGAAGAATGGCTTGACGAGGAATGCTGGATAAAGGCGAATCCGGGCATTGATTCCGTGAAGAGCCGTGAGTATCTCCGGGAATGCGTTCAAAAGGCAAAGGACGATCTTTCTTTCCGGCCTACGGTAATGGTGAAGGATTTCAACATACCGCAGAGCGGCACGGAGACATGGCTGCCGTTTGAGTATGTAATAAACGAGGACACCTACGACATGGAGCAGCTGCGGAAGAGCTACGCCATAGGCGGGTGCGACCTGTCGGCAACGACAGACCTTACTTGCGCGACGCTTCTGATCAGGAAGCCGAATGATGAAACCGTTTATGTGCTTCAAAAGTACTTTTTGCCGGAGGCAAGGCTGCAATATGTTGACGAGCAGCAGACGCACGAAGCTCCTTACCGCTTATGGCAAGAGCAGGGCTGGCTTCATGTGTGCGAGGGCGCTCAGGTCAACTATTCGGATGTGACGGCCTGGTTCGTGGAAATGGTCAAAAAGTACAGCATCCGGCCTTTGTGGATATGCTACGACCGCGCACTCGCTGGCTATTGGGTAGACGAGATGGAGAGCTACGGCTTCGAGATGGAGAAAACGGCGCAAGGGCCTTTCACCTGGTCGCAGCCCATGAAGGAGATGGGCGCCGCATTGCAGATGCATCGTGTGAATTATAACAACAACCCGATGCTGCGCTGGTGCCTTGCGAATACGGCGAAGAAGGCGCTGAACAAAGACGGCATCGAGACTATTCAGCCCGTGAAGATACAGGCCCGCCGCCGAATAGACGGCACCGTTTCCTTGCTGAATGCCTGGGTTGGATATGTGAAGCACTTTGAAGAATATATGCCCTATGTGAAGTGAAAGGGGAAATGCCTATGGGTTTTTTAAGTAATATGTTCGGGCGGCTCAAAATCTTGAAGCAATATAGCACCTTCAAGGAGCTGGGCGGCTTCAGGGCAATCTTTCGGCCCTTCGGGAGACAGGTCTACAAAAGCGACCTTGTCCGGGCCTGCATCCGTCCGCTTGCGGAGCAAACTGCGAAAGCGAATCCGAAATCAAGCAACAGGTACATCGAGCGAATTTTGACCTATTCGCCGAATCCGTTCATGAACGGCAAAGACTTCCTTGCGAAATGTCGCAACATTTTGGAAGTGAAGAACACGTTGTTCGTAATGATAAGCCGTGACGCAAAGGGCGCGGCGGTAGGCTTCTATCCTGTTCCATATTCGGGCTATGAAGCCGTGGAATACAAGAACGGTTTGTTCGTGAAATTCACTTTCGACGCGCGGGCAGACAGCCTGATCGTTCCGTGGGAAGACCTTGCGGTAGCGCGTAAGGATTACTTATTCAGCGACATTGCCGGAGAGAGCAACGACGCTCTTCTTCCGAGCCTGGAGCTGATAAACACAACGAACCAGAGCGTTGCAAATGCGGTCAAGGCTACGGCGAACCTGCGAGGCATTCTGAAAAACACGAAGACAATGCTCGATGAGGACGATGTGAAGAAAAGCCGTGACAAATTCGTTGCGGACTATCTCTCCCTGGAGAACAGCGGCGGCATAGCGGCGTTGGATCCGACGCAGGAATTCACGCCGATCAAGATGGAGCCAGCCGTTGCGACTTACTCGCAGATGAAGGAATTCCGGGAGAACCTTTACCGCTATTTTGGCGTAAACGAGGACATCATAACGAGCAAGGCAGACGAAGCGACAATGGAGGCTTTTTATTCATCGAGAATTGAGCCGTTCCTGGTCGCTTTTTCTTTGGAACTGACGCGCAAGGTGTTCACCGAGCGTGAGCTGGCGTGGGGCGCGTTCATACAGTTTGAATCAAGCCGCTTGCAGTTCGCAAGTAATGCGACAAAACTCGCGCTCGTTCAGATGGTGGACAGGGGCGCGTTAACTCCGAATGAGTGGCGTAATGTGTTCAACCTCGCGCCTGTTGAGGGCGGCGACATTCCGATTCGTATGCTGAACACCGACACCGTCACGCCGACAGACGCAGAGCCTGTTCCTGAAGATGAAGAAGGAGAAGACACAAATGATTAGAGACAACCGTGAATATCGTTCTATGCCGCTTCTCGAAAAGAGGGCAGAGGGCGAAGAAGAGAATTACACCGTTGAGGGGTACGCATCGACATTCGATGAATACCTCCTTTTTACTGACGGCGTTGACGAATTCTATGAACGAATAGATCCGCACGCTTTTGACGAAACCGACATGAGCGATGTTGTCATGCTGATAGACCATGACGGCAGGGTGTACGCAAGAACGCGCAACGGCTCCGTGCAGCTGGGCGTTGACAGCCACGGCTTGCACTCCAAAATTGACCTCTCGCGCTCATCCAACGCGCGCGGCCTGTTCGAGGACATCACTTGCGGGAATTATGACAGGATGTCGTTTGCATTCACCGTCAAAGATGACGAAATCTCGCACGACAAAGAAAATCACATTTACAAGAGGGTAATCAAGAGCGTGGGAAAGCTCTTTGATATATCGGCGGTTAGTTTCCCGGCTAACCCGTACACAGCAATTGGGAAGTCTGCCCGTTCTGCTTTCGATGGATTTATCGAAGAGGAAAAACGGCTGGAGTTAGTCAAGGCAGAGGAAGCTCGAAAGCTGGCAGAAGCAAAAGCAATCTATTTCAAGGAGGTCAGCAAAAATGACTGACGAAAAACGCGCTGCGCTCAACGCTGAACTGAGCGAAATGACACTTGACGATGTGATCGCGCGCCTTGCGGCCCTGGACGAGGAAACCCGCAGCACCGAGGACATTGAAAAGGTCAAGGAAAATATCGAAATCAAGGCAGAACTCGAAGCCCGCAAAGCTGAGCTGGAGGCTGTCGAAGCAAGAAAGGCCGCCGCTGCCGAGATCGCAAGCGGCGCAGTATCCACCAAGACCGTGGAAGAAAGAAGCGAAAAAATGGAAAATATCGAAGTAAGAAACACACCCGAATACATTGAGCAGTATGCCGAATATATCAAGACTGGCGAAATGAGAGGCAACCTCCTCACCGAGAACGCAACCAACGGCACCGTTCCCGTTCCCGAATTTGTTTATGACATCGTCAAGACCGCATGGGAAAAGGAAGGCATCATGAGCCTCGTCCGCAAGTCCTACATTCAGGGCAACCTGAAGGTTGGCTTTGAAATCTCCGCAAGCGGCGCAACCGTACACACCGAAGGCGGCGACGCTGTCAGCGCTGAAGACCTTGTTCTTGGCGTTGTCGAGCTCGTTCCCGCATCCGTCAAGAAGTGGGTAAGCGTTTCCGATGAGGTCGTAGACCTGCGCGGCGAAGCATTCCTCACTTACATCTACAACGAGCTGGCCTATCAGATCGCAAAGAAGGCCGCTGACCAGGTCATCGCAAAGATCGAGGCTTGCGCTACTCAGAGCACCACTACCTGCGTTGGCGTTCCTAAGGTCACCGCAGCCAGCATTGCTCTCGGCACCGTTGCAAGCGCAATCGGCAATCTCTCCGACGAGGCCGCAAATCCCGTTATTATGATGAACAAGGCAACTTGGGCAAAGTTCAAGGCCGTTCAGTATGGCGGCAGCTTCAGCGTTGATCCCTTTGAAGGTCTGCCTGTCCTGTTCAATAGCACCATCGATTCCTTCGACGAAGCAACCACAGGCGAAACCTACGCCATCGTTGGCGACCTCGGTCACGGCGCTCTCGCAAACTTCCCCAACGGCGAAGAGATTACTTTCAAGCTCGACGACACCACCGACATGGCAAAGGATCTCGTTCGCATTCTTGGCAGAGAGT
>JAZUJG010000105.1:0-2891 GCA_045642645.1 Acutalibacteraceae bacterium
CCGTTGCCGTACTGCTTGTAGAAATCGCGCTGATATTTCCAGAGCGTTGCCGCACTGTAACAGCCGTTTATATCCGCCTTGACTGCATTTGCGAGCACCACGCCGGCTTTGAGGCTGTTTGCTATGCCCGAGCCGATAATCGGAACGGTCATAAATGCCGAGTCGCCTATTGCGGCGTAGCCGTCGGCAACAAGCACTGCAAGCGGATGGCGTACGGGAATATTTACGAACTGACCGCCGCGCACAAGCTCGGTGCCGAGCGCGGGGCTTTCCTTACGCAGAGAATTGAGCGTTCTCTCGACTTCTTCCATATCGAACGGCTTAAATCTGCCTATAAGTACATCGGTGTAATTTTCTTCTGCGGCAACCCAGCATATACCGAGGATATTTTCGTAAAGCAGGTGAAGCTGCCATTTATCCTGCTCGGTTTCGGCTGTTTTGTTGTAAAAGCCGCGGTAAACATAGAACTGCGCGTTTTCCTCGACCTCGTTCTGTATGCCGAGGTGTGCGGGCAGATTGCGGCGAACGGGCGAATTGATGCCGGCGGCATCTATAACGAGTGCCGCTATCTGATCGCCCTTGTCGGTCTTTATGCCGACTACGCGGTTGCCGAGCATTATGGGGCCTTCGATATTTACGCCGTATTCAAACTTAACGCCGCAGCTTTCGGCGTAAGCGATAATGTGGTTGTATATCTCGCGGCGTTCCATCTGTATTTCAAGTTCATCCTCGGGGGTGTGCTGTGTAAGCTTAACCTTGCCGTTGGGTGAGAAGAAGGTCATATTTGTTTTGAGCTTGTATTTTTCGGGTGCGGGCATTTCCATACCTGCCATCGTGAAGCCCTTTTTATCGAAAATATCGGTCCAGTCCCAGCCCATATTTTCGCGGGTGTTCTTTTCGTAAACGGTAACATCGTAACCTGCGTTTGCAAGGTGTGCCGCTGCAACTATGCCGCCGTGGCCGCCGCCTGCTACAATAATTCTGTCAGTCATTACTGCATATCCCCTTTAATAATTATTTTATTCTTTTGACCCCTTGCGAACTATAAGCTCGCGGAACAATACCATGCAAAGGAAAGCTATGGTGCCGCCCATAAGCACATCGCTGAAGAAATGCGCGCCGACCATAATGCGGCTTACGGCTACCATACCGGTAAAGCCGATTGTGCCGAGCCAAATTGCCGCCTTTTTGCCTTTTGACTTAATATTGAAGACATCAATCAGCATAATAAGGCTGTAGCACATACCTGCGGCGCAGGTGTGGCCGCTCGGGAAGGATTTGAACGCATCGGCAGTGCCGTAAAGCGCTATCATTTCAGCCTTGTCAGGCTGACCGTTGGCAATAAACCACTTTGTGAAGCCCGAATAATCGCCTATGGTGTTCATTGCTCTGAAGCGCATTCTGCCCATGGGGATTTTAACGAGATTTACGAAAGCATTGCCGAGAACTATCATACCGAGTGCGGCAAAAGCAAAGCGGTTGAGCTTTTTAAGGCTTTCATCGGAGAAATTCCTGACCGCAAGCAGCGAGAAAACGGTGATGATAACCGCATAGAAAATCGAGATGCCGTTAAGGAAGCCGTCTTTTTCAACGCCGTAATGCTCGAAAACATAGCCTACGGTATCGTTAACGCAGATATAATCGGCAACAACGCTGAGTATTGCGAAAAGACTGCAAAGGATTTCGGCAAGCGGATGCTTTGTGTTGAAGCGTTTAATATACCAGAACCATATCTGGAATATGAATGCCGCAAGCAGATACACGGGTGATGAGCCTACACACTCCATCATAACGCCGTAAAAATCGTTGGCGTAATACTGACCTGCGGGCAGAACGCCGTTGGTGAGTATTTTGCTCACATCTAAATCAACGAATGTTGCGGTGAGCAGCAGTGCACCGAAAACAATTACGAACAGAATAACCGGTAATAACGAGTTTTTCTTTTTAGCCATTGTTTTTTCCTCCTTTATTCTTCATCCAAGAGACCGTAGAAGCGTGCTATCCAATACGGCAGCAGGAAAATCACGCCGTCCTGAATGCTGTGGCGCTCGCCGCAGTCAAGCTCGAAAACGCCGCCGTCGGGTCTGCAGAGATTTCTTTCGTCATACGGAAGCGGATATTTCGGCTGAGCATCCTCAAACCATTCCGCCTGCTCGGTATCATAAACAATATCCTTGCGCTTGGAGTTATTCATCTTGTAGTGGCACATATCGCAGGGCATTTCTCTTAACGACTGCACGCCCTCGCAGAGATCGTCGTCCCTACCGGAGAATGCCGCGTGAATGAAGCAGAACAGAGGCTGCTTTTCAATTCTTTCATACTCCCAATGGTCCTCCATACCGCAGAGGTACAGCGAACGCAGAGCCTCGTTTTCTTCAAGGCGGAGAAGCGTGAGCATCGCAAGGAAGCCGAGATTGTCATCTATATGGCAGATGTGCGCATCGCGCACCTTGTGCTTTGTAACATTAAGCGGATAGTGGTGGCGGCTTACGAATTCGCCGTAAAGAGCCTTATACTTTTCATCGCCGGAGATGTGGTATGCGACTTTGAGGAATGCAAGCAGCTCGAGCGAATTTATGCCGCGCTCGGCAAACCACTTGTCATCGTAATTAAGAAGCTCGGGATCCCAGTTCGCCCAGGTGGTCGGCAGACCGTCGTGGTCAATAAGGCGATAGTTGTTTTTTACGATATGGTCAACTATTTTGCACAGTGCAACGCGGATTTCCTCTTTCTCTTTTTCATCGGCGCACAGGTCATAGTATGTGGACATACCGAAGAAGTGCCCCGTCATTTCATCGCTCGAGGTTTCGCATTTCCACTCGCACTCGCCGTCGGAGGTCTTTACCCACTCGTGATCGCCGTCGTTGAAGCCGTCTTCACCCGGGTAGCGA
>JAZUJG010000106.1:0-3200 GCA_045642645.1 Acutalibacteraceae bacterium
CGAGGGTGACGCAGGCACAGGTATGGTTGCCACAAACAGCGTGCGCGTAAGAACGGGCAACGTTTCGGCAGGCACCTCGGTATTTTCAATGATAGTTCTCGAAAAAGCTCTTAAAGAGCTGCACCGCGAAATAGATATGGTCACAACTCCCGACGGAGCTCCCGTTGCCATGGTACATTGCAATAACTGCACTTCCGATATCAACGCATGGGTAAATCTGTTTAAGGAAGTTATTGAAATAACGGGCGGCAGCATCGCTATGGGCGACCTGTTCAATGCTCTTTTCGAGGTAAGCGAAAAAGCCGATGCCGATTGCGGCGGTGTGCTTTCCTACAACTATTTCTCCGGCGAGCATATCACCGGCTTTGAAAGCGGCAGACCGCTGCTTGTTCGCAAGCCCGACAGCAATTTCTCGCTTGCAAACTTTATGAGAGTTCAGCTTTTCACCGCATTCGGTGCAATTAAAGTCGGCAACGATATACTTGAAAAAGAGGATGTTGCCATTGACAGCATTATGGGCCACGGCGGATTCTTCAAAACTCCGCTTGTGGGGCAGAATGTACTTGCGGCGGTGCTCAATGCTCCCGTAAGTGTAATGGCTACCGCCGGCGAGGGCGGCGCATGGGGTATTGCTGTGCTCGCTTCGTACCTTGTAAACAACACTGCCAATGAATCCCTGCCCGATTACCTTGACAGCAGGATGTTCGCTTCGCTCGAAAAAACCACCGTTCAGCCGGACGAAGCACTTGTTAAATCTTTCAACAGATTTATGCTCGCCTACCGCGAAGGTCTTGCGGTAGAAAAAGCCGCGGTCGAAGCTGTATAAAAAAACTCTTTACAAATCATAATATTTATGATATACTCTTAAAGCCTTATGACTCGGGCAGCGGAGCAAGCCGTATTTTCGGCACTCACCTACCGCTTTTCTGGGTTGTTTGGGAATAAATAATGAGGTGAAAATTATGACACAGGCAGAAAAACAGGCAATCATCAAAGAGTACGCTACTCACGAGGGCGACACCGGTTCACCCGAAGTTCAGATCGCAGTTCTCACCAAGAGAATCAACGACCTCAACGCGCATCTCAAAGAGAATCAGAAGGACCATCACTCACGCCGCGGTCTTCTTAAAATGGTTGGTCACAGAAGAAATCTTCTCAACTATTTACAGAACAACGACATCGAGCGTTACCGTGCAATCATCGCACGCCTCGGCCTTCGTAAATAATTGCTTAAATCGGGACAATCGGCTGTGCCGTTTGTCCCGTCAGTCGTTTTTTAAAACACTGTTTCAGTCAATAATCCGCGCCGTTGGTTTTAGCGATAAAGAAAAATGTAAAACGCATTTTGCACTTTTCTTTGTTGCTAAGTCAGCGATTGCGGAAATAATAAAGAGAGGTATAAAGTTATGTTTTTCAAAGATTTTAAAGTTTTTGAAACCGAAGTCGCCGGCAGAAAGCTCGTAATTGAAACCGGCAAAATGGCACAGCTTGCCAACGGCAGCTGCCTTGTTCGCTACGGCGAAACAGAGGTGCTCTGCACCGCAACTATGGCGGACAAGCCCCGCGAAGGCGTAGATTTCTTCCCGCTTTCAGTTGATTTTGAAGAAAAGCTCTATTCCGTTGGCAGAATCCCCGGCTCATTCCAGCGCCGCGAGGGTAAAGCAAGCGAAAAGGCAACACTCGCTTCCAGAGTTATTGACAGACCCATTCGCCCCCTTTTCCCCAAGGATATGAGAAATGACGTTTCCGTTGTTGCCACGGTTATGAGCGTTGATCCCGACTGCTCACCCGAAATCGCAGCTATGTGGGGTGTTTCCACCGCACTTGCAATTTCCGAAATTCCGTGGGACGGCCCCGTTTCCAGCGTTTCGCTCGGTCTTGTTGAGGGCAAATATGTTATTAACCCCACACTTGAAGAACGCGGCGTTTCCGAAATGAGCGTTACCGTTGCTTCCACCGACAGCCTCGTTGCCATGATAGAAGCAGGCGCAAACGAAATTTCTAATGATGTAATGTTCGACGGCATTATGTATGCCCACGAAGAAAATAAGAAAATCGTTGAATTCATCAAGGGTATCGCTGCCGAAATCGGCAAAGAGAAGATTCCCTTTGAGAGCAACGACCCGTCCGAAGAACTCTTTGAAGCTGTTAAGGCTTTCGCAATTGACGACGTTAAAGCCGCACTCGATACCGATGATAAGCGCATCCGTGATGAAAGACTTAAACCCGTTTATGAGAAAGTTCACGCTGAATTTGAGGAAAAATTCCCCGAGGAAGCAGAAAAAATCGACGATTGCCTTTACAAATTACAGAAATTTGTTGTTCGCCGCTGGCTTCTCGATGAAGGCAAGCGCGTAGACGGCAGAGGCATAAACGAAATCCGTCCTCTTAATGCGGAAATCGACCTGCTTTCAAGAGTACACGGCTCCGGTATGTTCACCAGAGGTCAGACTCAGGTACTCTCCGTTACCACACTCGGCACTTCGCGTGATGCTCAGCTGCTTGACGGCATCGACGAGGATGTTGAAAAGAGATATATCCACCACTACAACTTCCCCTCATACTCTGTCGGTGAAACAAAGCCCTCAAGAGGCCCCGGCAGACGCGAAATCGGTCACGGCGCACTTGCAGAGCGCGCGCTTCTGCCCGTTATCCCCTCACTTGAAGAATTCCCCTACACCATCCGTGTAGTATCCGAAGTTCTTTCTTCAAACGGCTCCACATCTCAGGGCTCCGTTTGCGGCTCCACCCTCTCACTTATGGCAGCAGGCGTTCCGATTAAAGCTCCCGTTGCGGGTATCTCCTGCGGCCTTATTTCCGAAGGCGACCGCTTCATGACAATGGTTGATATTCAGGGTCTTGAAGACTTCTTCGGCGATATGGACTTCAAGGTTGCCGGCACAAAGAAGGGTATCACCGCTATCCAGATGGACCTCAAGGTACACGGTCTTACTCCCGAAATCATTAAGGAAGCTTTCCAGAAGACCTACGATGCACGCTGCTATATTCTTGATGAAATTATGCTGCCCGTTATCGCAGAGCCTCGCAAAGAGCTTTCCAAATATGCACCCAAGCTTCTCACCACCAAGATCGATGTTGACAAGATCGGTGATGTTATCGGCAAGCAGGGCAAGGTCATTCAGAAAATCTGCGCAGAATGCAACTGCAAAATCGACGTTGAAGAAGACGGCACCATCTAT
>JAZUJG010000107.1:0-16950 GCA_045642645.1 Acutalibacteraceae bacterium
CCTTGTGAGAGGAACGAGAAGGTCATTGACAAGAACTGACGGAAGCGCCGCTTCGTCGATGATAAGAAGACCGCCGGAAAGCTCATCGCCGTTAGCATTGAGGAAGGGGTCACCGTTTTCATCGGCAAGGTAAGAAACCGACTGGCTGATACCGGGAAGTATAACGGTGGGGTAAACCTTCTCGGCGCCGAGGCTGTTCTTGCCCTTGGCGAAGAAAGTATCGCTGTTCTGCTTCATGAGCTCAATAGCTTCGTCAACGCTGTTGGCGTTGAGTATAGCCGAGCCGTTTGAGAGCATATTGTTGTTAAGTGCAAAGTTGGTAAGAGCAACGGCACCTGCCGCAATCGCCGAAAATACAATTGCAACTGCAAGGACCACCGCAATTACGCGATTTGATGTCTTTTTCATAGAAAAAGCTCCTCCTTGTATTTTTATACTCATTAAATATACCATATAAGTACAAAAATTACAATAGTAAAGCGCATATATTTTTAACAAAATATGAATATTTAATTTGTTGACTTTAACACGAAAAGAATGTATAATATAGAACGGAAATTCCAATACGGAAAGTAGGCGTGATTTATGAGCTATATGGCGTTTCTTACGGCTTATATTGCGGTCATAGTTTTTATGTTCGGCACCATTATCGGCAGTTTCTTAAATGTGCTTATTTACAGGTTGCCGATAGGTATGGATTTTAAAAAAGGTAACTCCATTTGTCCCAATTGCAAGCATAAACTTAATTGGAAAGATCTTTTTCCGCTTTTCAGTTGGTTGTTTTTGCGCGGCAAATGCCGTTACTGCAAAGCGCCCATTTCACCGCGCTATCCCATAGTTGAAGCGATCAACGCAACAATGTATGTTCTATGCTACCTGTTCTTAAGCGGCGGCAATGCCATAGAGGGACTTAACCTTACACTCGCCGGTTATATGGTGCTCGTTTCCGCACTCATTGTTGTTTCGTGGATAGATTTTGAACACCAGATTATTCCCGATTCACAATGGATAGCAATTTTCGTGGGCGGCTTGTTTATTCTCGCGCAAAGGCTTATCGACGGCACATTTACAAAGGATTGGATAATCAGTAAGGTGATCGGTCTGTTCCTCGTTTCGGGTTTATTCTTCCTTATTGCGCTCGTTACCGGCGGCAGAGCAATGGGCGGCGGCGATATAAAGCTTATGGCGGCTGTCGGCTTTGTACTCGGCTGGAAAGCGGTGCTTATAGCGCTGTTTATGGCAGCGGTTTTCGGCGTGCTGTTCGCAGTCGGCAGAAAAATCGTTTCAAAGCAGCAGATGAAGGGCGCTGTTCCGTTTGGTCCTTTTCTTGCCATGGGCTCCGCGGTTTGCGCATTTTGCGGCGAAATGATTTTTGACGCATATTTTGATTTGTTTATCTGACATTAAACTCCCTTTTTGAGCATAGGCATATAGTGATGTTTTGCTATGAAAGGGAGTATTATTATGTTTGTATGTTCTTTTAAATCATCGCTTATAAAAAAATTGCTTGCCGGTACGCTTGCAGTTTCGGCGATTGCCGCTGCCGGTGTGATTTTGTGCAGCGGTCACGAAGCACCCGGAGCCACAGTTGTTTCGGAAAGCGAAAGTTCTCTCAACTATAAAGCGGGGGATAATGCCGAAAGGCTCGCGTTTGTTTCACAGTTCGGCTGGGATGTGTGCGATGAGCCGCTTGAGGTGCGCGAGGTGAAAATCCCCGAGGAATTTGACGAGGTTTACGAAAAATATAACGCCATTCAGCTTTCGCAGGGGCTCGATTTAAGCGAATACTGCGGTAAGCGTGTAAAGCGATGGACCTATGTAATCAATAATTATCCCGATATGCCGGAAAATGACGGTACGGTGCGCATAAATATGCTCGTTTACAAAAATTTCGTTATCGGGGGAGATGTGTGCTCAATTAAGCTTGACGGCTTTATGCACGGATTTATGAAAGAGTGAGTTAATGAAAACCGACAGACTTGATAAAATCATTGCCTCAACCGGCAGATATTCACGCAGCGATGTGCGCCGCCTTGTGAAAAGCGGTGCTGTTGCGGTCAATGGCAGGGTGGTTACGGATTTTTCCGTAAAGACGGAGTACGGCGCCGATATAACCATAAACGGAACGCCGCTCGATACAAGCGAGCATGTCTATATTATGCTAAACAAGCCGCAGGGCGTTGTGAGTGCTTCGGAAGACGGTAAAGATACTACGGTTGTTGATATTCTGCCGGCTGAACTTAAAAGGAAAAATCTGTTTCCTGCAGGCAGGCTTGATAAAGATACCGTGGGTTTCTGCCTTATAACCGATGACGGCGATTTTGCGCACCGCATTCTTTCGCCGTCACGCCATGTTAATAAAACTTATATCGCCACAGTATCTGACTCGATAGATTTCGATACCGCAAAAAAGGCTTTTACCGAAGGAATGGTTCTTGCAGACGGTACCGTGCTGCTTTCAGCCGAACTTGACGAAATTGACCGCGCTGCCGGGAAATATAAAGTAATCATACGCGAAGGACGGTATCACCAGGTCAAAAGAATGTTCGCTTCGCTCGGCACGACCGTTGTGTCGCTTGAGCGAACGGCGATAGGCGGACTCGCCCTTGATGCTTCGCTGCAAAGAGGCGAAGCGAGGCTGCTCACCGCCGAAGAATTGGGCTTGATTGTTGAAAATAACCAATGACATACTGTGACTTTTCATTGTGTATTTTTGCATATAAACCTATATTTTCTGCTGAGAAATAAACAATTTGCATAAAAAAATTTAAAGAATTATAAAAAAGCACTTGCAAAATTGTGCATTGTTGTGTATTATGTATAACAACAATTTAGTAATTTTGTAAGTGCTTTATTCTTTGCAAAATATCGGAGGTCATTTTTATGTCCAACAGATTATTCCAGAGTATTATCCATCAGATGCGCGACGCAGTCGACAGAACTATCGGCGTTATTGATGAAACCGGCGCTATCATATCATGCAGCGATCTCGGCAGAATAGGCGAAGTTTGTGCGGTTAATGTTTCTTCGGTATTAAATTCTGCAGGTTATGTTGCTTGTGACGGTTGTCTTTACCAGGCATTCGGCACACACATGCACCCGGAATATGCTGTTTTCGTTGACGGTGAGGATGAAATTGCAAAATGCTACATAGGTGTTCTCTGCGTTTCGCTTTCAAGCGTAAAGCAGTTTTACGATGAAAAGTATGACAGAAGCAATTTCGTCAAGAATATCATCCTCGATAATATCCTTCCCGGTGATATTTACCTCAAAGCGCGCGAATTGCACTTTAATAACGAAGCTTCAAGAGTTGTTCTTTTAATCAGACTCCTCGATAAAACCGATGTTTCCGTTTTTGATGTTATTCAGAATCTTTTCCCGGACAAGACAAAGGATTTTGTCATCAATATCAGCGAAACCGATATCGCACTTGTCAAAGAGGTCAAAAGCGATATCGACGGCAAGGACCTCGAAAAGCTTGCCCGTTCCATTTCCGATTCGCTTTCGTCTGAGTTCTATACCCGTATACTTGTCGGCATAGGCACTACCGTTGTCGGTGTAAGGGAGCTTGCCCGCTCGTTTAAGGAAGCACAGGTCGCTCTTGAAGTCGGCAAGGTTTTCGATACCGATAAAAACATTGTCTGCTATGACCATCTCGGTATTGCAAGGCTTATTTACCAGCTTCCCACCACTCTTTGCGAAATGTTCCTTAAAGAGATTTTTGAGGTCGGCTCTATCGACACACTTGACCAGGAAACTCTTTTCACCATTCAGCGTTTCTTTGAAAATAACCTCAATGTTTCCGAAACATCAAGAAAGCTCTTTGTTCACCGTAACACACTTGTTTACAGACTTGAAAAAATCAAAAAGCTCACCGGTCTTGATCTTCGTGAGTTTGACGATGCAATCGTATTCAAGGTAGCACTTATGGTTAAGAAATATCTTGATGCGAACCCCATGAAATATTAATTGAATATTAAATTTCTGTAAATTAGCACATTTTTGTTACAAAAGGGTTACATTTTGTAACAAGATGTGCTATTATGGTTGTTGTAACAAATAAAACTGACATTTGTCAGATCAAGGTGTTAAAATGATTGAATTCAAAAATGTAACAAAAATATATGAAGCAACAAACACCAAAGCCCTTAACGATTTAAGTCTTAAAATCGAAAACGGTGAGTTCGTGTTTATTGTAGGTGCTTCGGGTGCGGGTAAAAGTACATTTCTGAAGCTTATGATGCGTGAGGAAGTACCCACAAGCGGCAGCATAACCGTCAACAATTTCGATCTTAATAATCTTAAGAAGAAAAAGATACCTTACTTCAGAAGAACTCTCGGCATAGTTTTTCAGGATTTCAGACTCATTCAGTCAATGAATGTTTACGACAATATCGCTTACGCAATGCGTGTTATCGGTACTCGTGAATCTGCTATAAGGAAAAGAGTGCCTTATCTCCTAGGACTTGTCGGGCTCAATTCCAAGGCGCGTTCGCATCCGAATCAACTTTCGGGCGGTGAGCAGCAGCGTGTTGCGCTTGCCCGTGCTCTTGCCAATAATGCAAGTATGATTATAGCCGATGAGCCTACCGGAAACATCGACCAGAAAATGTCGTACGAAATAGTTGACCTGCTCAATCATATCAATGCAGACGGTACGACCGTAATAATGGTAACTCACGATTATCATCTCGTGAAAACCTTTAACCACCGCGTTATCACCATTAAAAACGGTACTATCGAATCCGATTACCCCGATGCTTCACATATCGATGTTGAGCCGTATAAGATAGAAGCCGATGAAAATTCCGTCGGCAGCTATTTCATCGGCGAGGAGGATTCCGAATTTGATTACCTCGTGAGCACTTACGGTGTTACCGATGAGGAAATCGCAGATATTTCTTCTGTCTCCGGAAAGGGGGAGGATGCATAATGAAGGGTACAAGCCTTGCATACCTCACCAAAGAGGGCTTCAGAAATATTTGGGTAAACAGGCTGCTTTCGCTTGCGACGGTGGTTGTGCTTGTTTCATGCCTCGTAATTGTGGGCAGCGGCTCGCTCATTTTCCTTAATATCAACTCACTCCTTGATCTTGTCGAGGGTCAGAATGTGGTTATGGTATATGTCAATGACGATGCCGACGAAACCGCAACGCAGCTGCTCGGCGTTCAGCTTCAGTCTCTTGACAACATCAAGAAAAACGGCGTTCAGTTTGTCCCCAAGGAAGAGGCTTTTGAACGACAGAAAGAGCTTTACGGCGAAAATTCCGATATCCTTGACGGTCTTTCTGCGGATATTCTTCCGGATGCGTACAAGGTAACGGTTGACGATCTTGAGATGTTTGATGCCACCGTTTCAAATATCAAATCGCTTGACAATGTTCTCGAAATTCACGAAAACAGCGACCTTGCAGGTAAGCTCGCAAGCATACGCAACGGCGTGACTTATGTGAGCGCAGGTATCGTGCTTATACTGTTCTTTGTATCGCTGTTCATTGTTGCAAATACTATACGCATTACCATTTATAACCGCAGGCTTGAAATCAGCATTATGAAATCGGTCGGCGCCACCAATACCTTTATCCGCTGGCCTTTTATAGTTGAGGGTATTCTGCTCGGCATTTTCTCGGCAGTTATTGCACTCGCCATACAGTACGGTATATATTCTCTTGCATCGATTTGGCTCGGCAATGTTCTCGCTATGCTCGGCGGTCAGGCTGTGGCATTTATCGATGTTATCTGGTACCTTTTCGGTATATTCGCTTTTATCGGTGTGGTAATCGGCTCATTCGGCAGCTTGATTTCTCTCAACAGATATTTAAAAGAGCACAGCAATGTTGTTGAAGCTAACTGATATTTAAAGGGGAAGCATGTATGAAACGAAATAACCGGAATTTGCTTCGGGTAGTCGGGTTTATTCTTGCGGCGGTAATATTATGCGGCACTCTGTCAATGTCGGCTTTCGCCGTTACCGACGATGAAAAAGCCGAAATCAATGACAAAATCGATGATATAAGAGCACAAATCGAAGCAAATGAGAAAAAAATCGCGGAGCTTGAAGCAAAAGCCTCCGAGTATGACGGCGAAATTAATTCTCTGCAGGATAAAATCGATGTTTATAACAGTCAGATAAGTCTTATTAACGACGAAATTGCTCTTATTGATGACGATATTTATCGCATAGAAAGTCAGAAAAAGGATATTGATAACGAAATCACTTCGCTCAATAATCAGATAGCTGCTCTTGATGAGCAGGTTGCAGGTGTTCAGCAGCAGATTGCTGATACTTATGTCCTTTTGGGCAACAGGATTCGCGCGAGCTATATGTCGGGACCTGCTTCGGAGCTTGAGTACATTCTCACTTCCGATAAATTTGAATTTGATGCGTACCTCGAACGCGTCGAACTTATGAGTAGGGTTACGGCTCACGACGATGCACTCATAGCTGATCTCGAAAAAAGCATAGAGGATTTAAAACTCAAAATGGCTGAAATTGAGGATGCTAAGGTTCGACTTGCCGAAAAGGTTAAGGAACTCGAAAAGGTCCAGAAGGAATTTGAGGCTAAAAAGCAGGAACAGGTCGCGGCGCGCGAAAAGGTGCAGGTCGCGCAAGACAAAATTCAAGCCGATCTCGATAAGATTATGGCGGTTATCGACCGCTACAACAGTGAAAGCGACGAGTATCGCGACGCTATCGAGCGCGGCGAGCAGGCTATAAACGACTATGAGCGTAAGCTTGCCGAGGAGAGCAATAATCACGGTTCGGGCGAGGTCAACGGCGATATGATTTGGCCGCTGCCTTACAGCGATACTTATATTTCATCGCCTTACGGTATGCGTTACCTCGACGGCAGAACAAGTATGCACAACGGTATGGATATTTGCCGCTGGGGCGGCACCTACGGTGCAGATGTAGTTGCGGTCAAAGAAGGTTATGTTTCCGAAGCAAGCTACGGCAGCGGTTTCGGTTACTATGTCTGTATAGACCACGGCGAAGGTGTTGAAACCTACTATTGTCACTTCTCATCCACTTATGTAAGTGTGGGTGACTATGTGACTCAAGGCACGGTTATAGGTGCTGCCGGCAACACCGGCTATTCATTCGGCGCGCATCTTCATTTCGCTATTTTAATTAACGGCGCATGGGTAAATCCTCTCAGTTACCTTACTCAGCCTGCCGGTGGCGTTGAAGTTCACGAGTTTTAAGAATATTTTTTCTCCCTCTTCATATTTTTGAAGGGGGAGTTTTTATGCTTATATTAAAAATCATACCTGTGCGTGAGGATGTTAAAAGATGCCGATTCTTCGGTAAGTTCATAAAAGGTCACTATACAAACAGAGCGGTGCGCTATAATGTTTCAGTGGACGGATGCATTCATACTGTGGTGGAGTTGCGCGAAAACGAACTGAGTGATGAACACCTTCTACGCTTATTTAAAGCCTACAGCGGTAAAATAATCGTGCCGCAGCAATATGAAAATCACCCTGCCTTTGCGGGAAAATTATTTGATGCTTCGCCATTCAGGTGTCTTGCCGCAGTTTCTTCTCTTAAGCATTACCTTGAATTCGGCGATAATAAAAATATGACGGTATGCATACGCATATCGGGTGAAATGGTTTATGGAATTCTTGCGGATATACTTCCGTTTGTAAAAAGTCTTACGGTTATTGCCGTGCCAAGTGCTGCGGCGCTTGATTTTTCGGAAAAATGCTATATTACATACGGAGTCAAACCGTTTATAACAGCAGAAAAGCCGCAGGTCGAGTTCGATATTTATGCCGATTTTACCGCATTTGAAGAAAACGGCAGAAATATAATTGAGGTATTCGGCAATACGGCCGTGCTTTATCCGGATCCCGCTTATTTCGCACATTTTGATTATTTTGAAACATTTTCGGAATGGGGTATCAGCCGCGATGTAATTTGTGCTGCGTTCTGCACAGTCGGGAATAAAACTCGTTCTTGACAAAAGGTGAAAAAAATGTATAATATATAAAGTTATTTAAACGGCTCGAATATGTATTTGAAAGGATGACTTTTAATTATGGAACAGGAAATCGTTTTAACTCGCGAGGGCTTGCAGGAGCTGCAGGAAAAACTCGATAATCTCAAATCCGTCGGCCGTAAAGAAGCAGCAGAAAAGCTCAAAGTTGCAAGGTCTTTCGGTGACCTTTCCGAAAACAGCGAATACGACGAAGCAAAATCCGATCAGGCAAAGCTTGAAGCGGAAATCAAAGAGCTTGAAGTTATGATTGCTCATGCCAAGGTGGTCGATGTCGACAACAGCACCGAGGTCGTTCACATGAATTCAATAGTTACCGTTAAAGAAGCCGGCAGGGGCGGCGCTACACGCACTTTCCATATAACCGGTTATGCTCAGGCAAATCCGCGTGAGGGCAAGATCTCCGATGAATCTCCCATGGGTAAGGCTCTTATGGGTCACAAGGTCGGTGATAAAATCGTTGTTGAAGCCCCGAAGGGTGAGCTTTCATACAAGATTACCGATATTTCTGTTGAAAACAACTGAGTATTATTATAACGGCGGTAACGGTTTTATCCGTTGCCGCCGTTTTTGCACTTAAATTCCGTCGTTTGTGTTTTCGCTTTTCTCGGGGAGCATAGCGGTGTCCCTGAAAAGTAAAGAAATACACCAGATACCCGCAAGTGCTACAAGAATGTAAACGATTCTTGAAATCACAGCGGTCTGACCACCGAAAATCCATGCAACAAGGTCAAATTTAAAAAGACCTATCGCACCCCAGTTTAGAGCGCCGATCGTAACAAGAATAAGCGCAATTCTGTCTAAAATCATAAATTTACTCCTTTCGGCTGTGTGCCTTTAATTGCGTTTATAGTTTTGGTCTTTGAGCTGTATTTTATTCAGTGCAAATTTATATTTATCTTTAAATTATTCAGTTTATCTGTTACAATTTGTTTGTATATATTTTTTCGGAGGTAATTATGCTTCATCTTATTAAAGGCAGAGCCGGCAGCGGCAAAACCGAATATCTGCGTAATATTATTTCTGATGATATTGATTCTTGCAAAAACATCCTAATTGTGCCTGAACAGTTTTCTTTTGAAACCGAACGCTCTTTGCTGAAAATGCTCGGCGCGCAAAAAGCAAAAAAGCTTTCCGTTATGAGTTTTTCGCGCCTTGCGCTTTCAAGATTGAGGGAAACGGCTGATTTCAGCGAGAAAAAAATGGCTGATGATGGCATAAAAAAGGCACTTATGAGTGAGGCGCTGCTTCAGCTCGGCGGCGAACTTGAAATATACAACGGAAAAAAAGCGGGCGGTACGCTTTTATCGCTGCTTGTTGATTTTAATAAAGAACTCAAATTCTGCCGTGTCGGTTACGGTGAGCTTACATCGGCAGTCGGCAAGGTCAAAAATTTGCTTTTCAAGCAGAAAATAAACGAGCTTGTGCTGATAAACGAAGCGTACGATGCGCTGCTTACGCAGAGTTACTTTGATGACAGCGAGGCTTTGGAGCTTTATTGCAGACTTGCCGCAGAGGAGCATTCATTTGCGGGCAAAAAAGTGTATATCGACGGCTTCAGAGCGTTTTCAAAACAGGAGCTTGAATGTCTGCGCGTTGCTTTATGTGATGCCGATGATGTTTATATTACCTTGTGTATTTCCGCGCAAAGACCGCGTACAGGCAGTGCTTTTGAATTTATCGGGGATTTTGAAACTCAGCTTCGCTCGGTTGCGGCAGCGTGCGGCGTAAGTGTCGATGAAACTTACCTTGAACAAAACAGCGCTGCTTTTTCGGGCGATATAGCCGTTCTCGAAAAATCTCTTTACAGCAGGAACATAGATGCCAAAGCCGTTCCGGACGGCAGCATAACCGTCGCGGAGTGCGCCGATATGCGCGATGAGTGCAGGTATGTTGCCCGCGAAATCCGCAAGCTGCTGCGCGCCGGTTACAGATGCCGCGATATTGCCGTTATTGAGCGCAGAAACGGCACATATAAATCAAGTATCATTGCCGAGCTGAAACGCTCCGGAATACCCGTTTTTGACGACAGCAGACGGCCTTTGGCATTTGAAACGCTTTTTGTGTATGTAAGCGCCGTGCTGCAATGCATTACCGAGGGCTTTACATCAGAAAATGTGCTTAAATATCTCAAAAGCGGACTTTCGCCGCTTGATGTTTCCGAGGTGTCCGAGCTTGAAAACTACTCGGTTATCTGGAATATAAACGGCAGGGTGTGGCTCAGCGATTTCACAATGCACCCCGCGGGCTTCGGCTCGGAATTTAATGAAAAGGCGCACCAAAAACTCGGTGAAATAAACGCCCTGCGTGCACGTGCGGTAAATCCGCTTATTAAACTGAAAAATGCCTGTACCGATAAGTCCGGCAGTGAAATATGCGCGGCGGTTTATGATTTTCTTGTAAATGAAAAAACAGCGGACAGGCTTTACGGTATATATACACAGCTTCGTGATGACGGCTTTCCCGTAGAAGCCGAGCGTCAGCGCATTTCGTGGGATATACTTATGAAACTGCTTGATACCTGTAATTCGCTTTTCGGAGAAAAGTATGTATCTCTTGTACGCTGGTTTGAAATTTTCAGCTTGCTTGTATCCTCAAAGGATATCGGTGAAATACCGCAGGGACTTGATGAGGTCACAGTCGGCAGCGCTGACAGAATAAGAACAGAGAGTATAAAGGCAGCTTTCCTTGTCGGTGTCAATAAAAATGAATTCCCGCTCGTTGAAGTGAGCAGCAATATACTTACCGATAACGACCGCCGCATACTCACAAAGGAACTGAATATCGATGTTCGCCCGTCCTTTGCCGATACAGTAAGCGAGGAACGGTTTATTGCCTATTGTGCCGTCACCGCAGCATCGGAAAAGCTCTGCCTTTCCTATCGCACCGTTGAGCCGGACGGCGCCGCCTTGCCGAAATCCGAGCTTTGTGAAAAGGTGTTCGATATTTTTGAAGGCTTCGATAGTGTCCGCACTGCCGATTTGAGCATAGAAGACCGCATCGAAACCGACGAAAACGCGTTTTCCGAGCTTGCGGGCTGCTATTCTTTCGATTGCCCCGAACGCGCAGCACTGATTGAATATTTCAACTGTAAACCCGAATACCGCGGTAAGCTTGCCGCAATAGAAGCCATTACGGGAACGGGCGATTTCAGCATAAAGGATCACGATATAGCGAAGGGGCTTTTCGGTGAGGATATTTACATTTCCGCTACTCGCATAGAGCATTATTACAAATGCCCGTTTGCATATTTTATGAAGCACGGTATAGGCGTGCAAGCGCTTAAGCAGGCAACATTTGACCCTATGCAAAGCGGTACCGTTGTTCACCTTGTGCTTGAAAAGATTCTTAAAAATCATCCCGGCAAGGATTTGCTTTCGGTCGACGATGGTGCAGTCAGAGCCGAGATTCATTCTGTCATAAAAGGGTACCTTGATGAAAAAATGGGCGGTACCGATGATAAAACCGAACGTTTCTTATATATTTACGATCGCGTCAGCGATTCGGTGATGTCGGTAATCGGGCGAATGAAAATCGAGCTTGAAGCGAGCAAATTTGAGCCCTGCGACTTCGAGCTTGAAATAAGCGATGATGGAAAAATCCCGGCGTACATTCTTCCGCTTGATGAGGGCGAGGTGCGCGTACGCGGCTCCATTGACAGAGTTGATGTTTACGAAAAAGACGGCACAAAATATCTGCGCATAATCGACTATAAAACGGGTGTGAAAGACTTCAAACTGTTTGAGCTGTTTTACGGTGTGAATACACAGATGGTTCTTTACCTTATGACTCTTGTTAAAAACGGTAAGGAATACTACGGCGATACGAAGCCGGCAGGCGTTTTATATATGCCGGCAAGAACAGGCATCAGCGGATATTTGAAAACAAGACATACCGATAGCGGTGAAATAGAAAAAGAACGTTTGAAAGCCGGAAAACTCGAGGGAATGATTTTGAACAATCCGGTCGTGTTTAACGGTATGGGAGTTGAAAAGCTTGAAGGATTTCTGCCGGTGAAGCTCACAAGCACCGGCGCAGCTCACGCCGCATGGAGCAGCTGCTATACCGAGGAGCATTTCAAAAAGCTTTCCGAAATAGTCGACGGCAAGCTTATCGAAATGGGCAATTCACTGCATAACGGCATTATTCCCGCTTATCCGTTCGGTAAAGCGGGAGAGGGCAAGGGCGAAAACTGCGAGTATTGTGAATATAAAGCTGTTTGCGGTCACGAAGACGGCGATCCCGTAAATGAATATACAAGCATGAAGCATAATGAGGCGTTGAAAGAACTGGAGGAACCCGAGGAATGAAAAGAGAGTGGACCGGAAATCAGAAAAAAGCAATAAATGCACGCGGCTCACAGATTCTTGTTTCCGCAGCGGCGGGCTCGGGCAAAACCGCCGTACTCAGCGAGCGTGTTAAAAATATAATAACCGTTGACAGATGTCCCGTTAATGAATTGCTTGTTGTAACATTCACAAAGGCGGCTGCTGCCGAAATGCGCGACCGTATATATGCGGCAGTTGAAAAAACCGCCGCGGAAAACGATGACGATTATCTTTACGGTCAGCTTTGCCTTTTGCCGACTGCCGATATCTGCACCATAGACTCGTTCTGTGCAAAGATTGTACGCGAAAACTTTCACCTTGCCGATGTTGCGGCGGATTTTTCCGTGCTTGAAGGCAACGATGATGAGCGCCTTATAACCGAAACGGTCGATGAAGTGATTGAAGAATATTACTCCGAAAATAAAGAAGCATTCACTTCACTTGCCGAAATGTATATGAACGAAAGAAACGACAAGCCGCTTGCCGATGCAATCAAGAAGCTTTATAATTTTTCGGGCTCTTTCCCGTCGGCGCAGGCATGGCTCGATTCCGTCTGTGAGAATTATTCGCCCGATGTAACAGCCGGCGAAACCGATTTTGCCGAAGTGGTTTATAAGGAAGTACTCTTGTCTGCCGATTTTCATATTGAACGCCTTGAAAAAGTGTGCTCGTTGGTTTTGTCCAAGGGCAATCCCGAATATGCCGAAAACATAAAGCGCGGTATAGAAAACATTACCGCAATCAAAGAACGCGCAGAAGCAAAAGATTGGGACGGTATGTGCGCTTTGTGCGCTATGAGCGACCTGCCTAATCAAAAAATAATTTATAAAGACCGAAAGCAATGTGGATTGGATGGTGCCGCCAAAGAAGTGGTGAATAAAATCCGCGACAATGCAATAGAGTGTTTTGATTCATTGAAGGCAGCGGGTTTGCCGTCAACGAGCGAGCATATAAGTGATTGCGAAAAGCTGTACCCGCTTATAAAACTCCTCTGCGACACAGTTAAAACGCTTGATACGCGCCTTGCCGAAAAGAAAAAAGCATTAAATGCATATTCTTTCAGCGATATTATGCATAAGTGTATTGATTTGCTTGTTACTTATGATGGCGCAAAATATATAAAAACCGAGCTTGCCGAGGAACTTTCAAAAAAATACTCGCACATTTTAATTGATGAGTATCAGGATACAAATGAAGCGCAGAATACCATTTTCAAAGCATTGTCGCGTGACGAGAAAAACCTGTTTTTCGTCGGCGATGCAAAACAGAGTATATACGGTTTCAGGCTTACCAGCCCCAAATCGTTTACGCAACTGCGCAATGCGCTGCCGCTCTACGATGAAACGTCAAGTCGCGATTCGAAAATCATCCTTGAAAAGAATTTCAGAAGCCGCAAGGGTATAACCGAGTGTGTAAACTATGTGTTTTCGCATATAATGACACCCGAGGTCGGCGAAATCTGTTATGATAAAAGTGAATATCTGGACTCCGAGGCAAATTATACCCTTAAGGAAACTCCCGATGTCGATATTTTTTGCATCGAGTCCAATGGCAAAAGCTCAAAAGAGAAGCAGATAAAGGAAGCAGAGCTTATTGCCGAATACATAAAAAATACAGTCAAGTCCTGCGCACAGGTCAATAATGAAAAAAGCACCGACGAAAACAAGCTGCCGAAAACCCGCGCCGTGCGCTACGGCGATTTTGCAGTTCTTTTAAGAAGCAAAAAAAACAAGAGCAAAATGTACGCCGATATCATTTCTGCACACGGTATTCCCGTTGAATCCGTTTCCGACGGCGATGTGAGCGAGTCGAAAGAGGTAATGGTTTTCGCATCGCTTATACGTGCGGTAAATAACCCCGGCGACGAAGTTTCGTTGTGTGCGGTAATGCTTTCGCCGCTGTTCGGTTTTACTCCCGATGAAATTGCCGAACTGAAAACAAACAATACAAAAACCGATATGTTTACATTGTTAAACCGCGACGCTGAAAAATCCGGCAAAATATCAACATTTCTTGCTAAGCTGCGGCTTTACAGAAATGTTGCGGCAACTTACCCCGTCAGTGAGTTTGTGGGCTTCATTGCGGACGATACCGCGATTGACGATGTGTACGCCGCAGCAGAAGGCGGCATGGAACGCCGCGGCAATATAAACGGACTCAAGAAGCTTGCGGCGGATTTTTCAAAAAGCGGCAGGAACGGACTTAATTCATTTGTGCGCTATATGGACAGCGCTTTCGAGAATAAAAAGGTTGAGGGCTGCACCGTTTCGTCACCTTCTTCCGACTGCGTAAAAATTATGACCATTCACAAGAGCAAGGGGCTTGAATATCCTTATGTGATTCTCGCGGATTGCTGCAAAACCATAAACAAAATGGATGCAAGGGCACAGTTTACCGTTTCGAGAGAAACGGGGGCGGGGCTTATGGTGCGTAATGATGAGAGTTTTCAGCGTTATGAGTCGCTCGGCTCTTATGCTGCAAAGAAATCGCTGCTATACGGTACTGCTTCCGAGGAGCTGCGCGTGCTTTACGTTGCCATGACAAGAGCTCGCGAAAAGCTTGTGTTTATGTGTTCTGTTGATAAAGCAATTTCCGATTTCGTTCACAGGTGCGCAAAGTACGATTTCGAAAACGGTAAGATACACCCCTATGCCGTATATAAAGCCGATAATCTCGGTGAAATCGTTTTAAGTGTTTTCGCGCGTCACGAAAATTGTGAGGTGATACGAGAATTTGCGAATTTAAAAACTCTTGAATGTGAATGTACGGGCTTTGCGGTAAATGCCTCGTATATCAGCGGTGAGGAGGATGCCGCCTTTGAAATGCCCGAACGAAAGTTTGAAGCCGAGCCTGACCGCGAAATGCTTGCGCGCATTGCCGAAAAATGCGCATATTCTTACGAGTATGATTCTTTAAGCGGAGTTCTCGCAAAGCGCACCGCATCTTCAACCGAAGCAAAAAGCACCGAGCGCAAGTATTTCGCCGCTTCAAAGCCGTCGTTTGCGGGCGGTGCGTTTACGGGCGCAGAGCGCGGTACCGCCATACATAAATTCCTTGAGCTTTGCGATTTCAACAGAGCGGCTTTAAGTATAGCCGATGAGGAAAAACGCCTTGCCGAAGAACATAAAATGACCGAAGACGAATTAAAGGTGCTTGACAGAGAAGCGGTAAGCGCATTCCTGACTTTACCCGTCGGCAAACGACTGCTCGATTCCGATGAACTTTTGAAAGAATATGAGTTCAATGTTTTGAGAAAAGCCGGGGAGTTATATCCGGAAATCCCCGAAAATGTGCGCGATGAACAGATAGTTGTTCAGGGTAAGCTTGACTGTGCATTCATTAAGAACGGCAAAGCCGTGCTCGTAGACTACAAGACGGATAATATGACCGATGAAAGCGAATATGTGCGCATTTATCGCAATCAGCTTGAAATATACGCCGATGCTCTCACGCAGTGCCGCGGTGTGCCCGTTGCGGAAATATACATATACTCGTTCAAGCTCAGAAAATTCATTCCCGTGAGGTGAGCAAATGAAGCGTAATAAAATTATTCTGCTTTGTGCTGCTGTCACTCTTATAGTGTCGGTTATCGCGGCAGCGGCAATAAAAAAAGACGGCTCAGAGCCGCCTGCGGACGAAACCACAATAACCGAGCCAACCGCTACCATAATATCGCAGGAGGGGAGTTATTCAATTAAAATAACCGCTGTTTTCGATGCCGAGCCCGATACCGACAGTAAAAACGCGCCCAAAGCCGAACGCGTTGTCGTTGTAGTCTACGAATACACAAATGACGATATCAGCCACGGACTTTCAATAGGCGATACCCATTTTAAAGCCTACGATAAAAAAGGCAATACGCTCGAGATTTTTCCGCAAAAAGGGCTTTTTGAGCCCGGTGAGGTTGGCACAGAGGGGACTTTCACCGCGAGCGTTGCTTTCGCCCTGAATAACCCGGAAAACTATATTAAAGTCGAATTTTACAACGACCCGGCATCAGAAAAATGTGATGCTGTTTATGAGCAGGAATGGTAAAAAGGGGCTGTCGCATTTAGCGCAGAACGAAAAACGGAATAATAAAAGACAATGGCTTTACGGTGAATTAAGCGTTTAATAAACCGTAAAGCCATTATATTTTTATAAAATTGTGATTTTATGTGTTTTTCTAAGCGTTTTTTCGCCCACTCGGAGTATCCATATACGCCGTCGGGGCGAAGAAAACGCTTTCTGCATCTAAATGCGACAGCCCCTTTGCGAAATGTTAAAATGTAACCCATTAACCGAAATTTGCAATATATATTTTATCCGTCGGGAATTTGCCGCCGTGGCTTCTGTACTTCGCCGCGCCCGATTCAAACAGCAGGTAGACCTTTTCGCCTGCGGTGACAATTCCCTCTGCCATAGGCAGTGCGGTATAAGTCTTTTTCAGTACGTCGCTGCTGCAGGCGTAAACATCAACATCCTTACCGTCAACCGTTACCGTTGCGGCTTTTTCCGTGTCAAGAATATCGCCGAAAACATAGATGACCGAATTGTTTTTTCTGCCGTAGCTTGTGCTGAATATATAGTCGCCCGCAAGCGTTACCGTCATGCCCTGTACCTGTTCGGGTACGGCTATAT